>CAZHWL010000007.1:0-18828 GCA_964536035.1 uncultured Candidatus Bathyarchaeia archaeon
TACAGGTAAACTCACTCCTTTCTCCCATCGTCCACCTCCTCTATTTTTTTTGTTTGATCCTAATATCGCATCTAAAAAATATTCTTCGCTGATTTTCCATGAGACAAGTGTTATTAAGCCAAGTTTATCAATCTGAAAAGGAAAAAGGGCGGAAATCGTTTGAGCAAAACGAAAACGAATGAAAACTGGCTTATCAAACATGCCGAAGCAGAGGCAAAGAAAGACGTTATCCCATTCTCTGAAAGAGCTGGAAACATCGTAGGAATAGTAGGCGGCCTCCTAGCAGTGCTGTTCTTTGCAGTTCACCAGACGCAGTCTACAGGATTCTTCACTTCAGGCTTCGGAACAGCAGAAATGCTCCTGCTTTACATATCCCTCGCGTTTGGAATAATCACAACCGCCATAAGAGCACTATTTGGACGCAAAAACCTTGCTCGACTCTTCGATGTCTTCGGAGCTTGCGTCTTTACCGTTACTATCGCATGGCTGTACATAGTATTTCCATTCAATTTCACCCACTTCGCAGATGTGCTGCCTGATTTCCTAAAGTTTCTGCTACAATGGATTACCAATGACATAGCCCGAATATTGATGCTAATTGGAATGGTTGTCGCTCCAGTGATGGTCATCTACAATGCTATAATGTACGTGCTTGTTCGCCAAGAACTCTCTAAACAAGGGTCAAAAACAGCATAACCTGACATGCTGTGAGGAACGTTTTTGCTTTTTGTGCGGTTTGACAAGACATTAAGTATTGCAGTTGCAACATTACTTATTCAAGAAGCCTTGACGTGATTGGTATGGTTGGGCGTAAAGAAAAATGGATCACTTGCCTGATGACAGGGTTAAACGAGCACGTAGATGAAAAGACTCGGGCTCTGATACTAGAACAATGTGGTCGTCAATGCCAGTCTTCCAACTTCATCAAGAAGGCTAAGAGTATCTATCAAAAGTCCAAGAATATTAACGAGTTTCTAGACAAGCTAGGGAAAATCAACAAGCACCTTCACAGAGAAGGAGACAAAGTCTATCTTGTCTATCTCAGATGCTATTGCTCACAAGTGAACAAGATTCCTAAAGGAAAACTATCAGCAACATACTGCAACTGCTCCCGCGGATGGGCCAAAGCTCTGTTTGAGGGAGCCCTAGGAAAACCTGTAGAAGTCATCATGGAAAAATCAATAATCAACGGAGACAATCAATGCAAATTTAGAATAATGCTGTAGCACGTTCTTGACTCTTTCAGATTGCCAAAAACCTTCAAGATCATTCAAAGAGGGGCGATGTGCATGAAGCGCACGTCAACCTAGAATTGAAGAAAGGAAATAGTTTTCATCAGAACCCAGTCCCTATTCATCTCATCTGGCTGTTCTCATCTTTGTTTGTGTCATATCTGAAGAAATAGAATCTCACGTAGATTTTGAGGAGTAAATGGCTTTTCTGCGCTCAGCAAGGAAATGCCTAAGAGCAAGCGAAAATAAGTCTATGCGATATGAAAAAGAAGCAAGCTGCATTAGTGGCAATCATCGGCGGAGTAGCGATCTTGGGGATAAAACTTTTGGCGTACCTAGTCTCAAATTCCGTTGCCTTGCTCTCTGATGCTCTCGAGTCTATCGTCAACATAGCTGCTTCTGGATTAATGCTCTTTTCAGTGTATGTTTCAGAAAAACCCGCTGACGATAGTCACAACTACGGTCATCAGAAAATTGAGGAGATCTCGAGCATGTTAGAGGGGGTCTTCATAGTTGCCGCTGCGCTTCTGATTGTCTATGCTGCCACAGGACGCTTCTTCGAATCTGTCGAACTGCTAGAGCTGAATCTTGCTATTGGTATATCGATGCTGGCTACAGCCTTGAACGCGGGGCTTTCCTGTTTCCTAGCACGTACTGCTAGGAGAAGTGGATCGGCGGCCCTCGAAGGAGATGCAAAACATCTCCTGTCCGATGTGATCTCGTCTGCTGGAGTGTGGATAGGCCTCTTTGTTGTCCAGTTAACAGGATGGAATTCTGTGGATTCTGTACTTGCCTTTGTGGTCGTAGCTTTGATTGCCCGAATGGGAATTGGATTGATCCTGAAATCCTCGCATCGCCTGATGGATCGATCATGCAAGGATGAAGAAGAGAAAATGAAAGAAATACTGGCTCGTCACAGATTCCGCTTCATAGATTTTCATAACGTGAAAACCCGCCGCCATGGGAACCAGATTTTCGCTCAACTGCATCTTTCAGTTGATGGTTCACTCAGCGTCAAGGAGGCCCATGATCTTACCGACCATCTAGAAGAGGAAATTAAAGAAGAATTACCCAGCATGAACCTGATTATCCACATTGAACCAAAGAAGTGAATTGGACAAAACCTTCAATCCAGTCAGGCATTGACTAGTCAAACCTCAATTCTACGGATCCTCTAATTTCTATTTCTGTCAAAAAACATTGCCATTTTATGCTTATCTTGAAAGCATCTGGCTCCTCGATGTTTTCTGATATTGATTCCGTATTCATAAAACTGATTAGGATTCGGTGAGATTTCAAAATTAAGCGCAAGCGCGGTGGCGTGTGCCCCCAGAACCCAAATCTGGGAAATCACGCACACCCCTGAAAGGGGTGCACATCTTCCTCTATAACAATTCTGATTGTTAACCTCGTCGTAGCAGAGAGCCGATTATAATTTGTCTTGACACAGTCAGCTAGGACGGTATGACAGTTCCAGAAACCCTAGATCTCAACTCAGTTGTTCTGTCTTCGATTTCTTTCTTCAGCGTGAAGATGTCTGAGGCAAGAATCTTCTTTATGTCTGACGTTAAACCTGATTTCGCAATGTCCTCTTCCAGCTTTGCTATTTCCTTTTCAGCGGATCGTTTCATTTCCTCAGTTTTCTTCAATGCATCCAATTTGACCTTCTCAATTTTCGCAAATTGATCTCTCACGTCTTTTACTCTCTTGTTCACATCTTCTCTTATTTTGTTCAGCTTTTTTCTCAGCTCATAGTCACTAGACAAACTCATTTTTCACTACCTCACCTTCGGTTAGTCTCAAAATCTAATAAGGTTTCCCATGTTTTCAGAAGTCACACCTAAAGGAAGTTTGTTCAGGATAAGATCTCCCTTGCATGTTCCTAAATGTAATGTAGAAAGAGCATCAAAAGAAATGGGATTAACTTATTTCGCCGAAGTGTAAGGCCACGACTACAATGTCGAAGATATCTACTAATCCGTCGCTGTTGATGTCTGCAATTTCAATCCAGTTGGAGTCTCCAGGTTTAGAGTTGAAGGCAACTGCCACCGTCGTTATGTCAAAGATGTCAACTATTCCGTCCTGGTTTATGTCTCCCGTGAAGTCGCTCCATGGAAAAATCAGCGGGTAATGATCCGTGTTTCCTTCAAACGCGTATGGTGTATCGCCTATTCCGTCACTTCCCGTCTCATTCTGATAGAATCCACGGTAATGGTCTGTGCCAGTGTAGTCGCTCCAGTAGTTCCCTCCGGATGGATAGTCGTCGCTCCACGAGTTCTGACCTGTTTCATCGTAGCTTTGCCATTCAGAACTGTTAATGATACTGTTATGGTAAATTCGGTTTCCACTGAAGGACTTCATGTCTATTCCTTTGCGGTTCGAATAAACAAGGTTCTCAGTGAAGCTGTTGTTGGATGCTTCAATGAATATTATGCCTTGGTTGCTGGCGTACCGAATTGAGTTGTTAACAAAAATGTTGCTGTGAGAGAGTAGAACTTCAATGCCGTGTCCATGTCCCCAGCCTTGGCTCCCGCTTGACTGGATACGGTTGTCGGTTATGCTGTTGTCGTAGCAATCATACCATAACAGGATTCCGGAATGCTCGCAATAGGAAATGTCATTCCCCTTCACATTGTTTCTGGATGAGAACGTCAATCGGACACCGTCGAGTACGCTCGAGTTAGAACACTTATTGCCAACTATATTATTGTAGGATGAACGGTGGCAATAGATGCTCCAGCCTAGGTGCGATTCTAACTCGTTTTCAGTGACATTGACATAAGACGTGTTCCACAGACTAATCCCCAATGCGTTATGTGATAGAGCATTCCTGGACAGGTCAACGTCATGGGAAGCTCTCAGTGAGATGCCGACAGCGCTGGCTTCACTGGCTATGTTCAAGAAAACATTGTTAGCGTAAATGGCGCTTTCCACAATGTTTCCGGCAATTATGCCTCCTACGTTCTCAGAAACGTTATTCATGCACAGCGTCATCCCTGAGCAATTTTGAAAATATGTGCCTATATCGCATTTAGCAAAGCCATTTTCCGAGATCGTGCTGTTGAAAGACTGGTGGACGCCTAACCCGTACCCTCTGTATTGAGTGATTTCCCTGTCAAAATGTCCCGGATTTCCAGCAACATCATACCCTTGAACCTTGATTATGTATCGCCCTTTTGGAGGATCAAAAACGCTCACCCAAGTCGTCTTGTCTCGACTCGCAATTCCGGTGAACTCTTGAAGCTGTGGTGTTCCATCCATGTTTTCATCATAAAAAACTCCGAGCGTCAACTGTGCGACATCCTCGTGGCCTAATACTTTTATTCCGAGAATAGGCATCTCAGTCGTCAAGTCGAACCATTCAGTGTAGCTGCCTTCAACGAGGTCATACAAGTATCTCCAGACAGGAGAGACCGGTGGGTCAGGATAAACATGCAGGTTCGTTTTCAAATCTGTTGATTGGGCGCTGTGGAATAGGAACGTATTGTTGGATATTGTGTTTCCGTTGCTGGTCAATTCTATGCCAGCTTCGCCGTTCTGGACTGTGAACTCTCTGATACTGACATTATCTGCCATCACGGAGATGACAGTTCCTGTATGATTGCCATCCAGTATCGTGGCAGTTCTGTCTTCGCCAACAATGGACACGGTTTTATTCACAACTAAGTGTTCATGATACGTTCCATTCCTGACAAAGACCGTGTCGCCATCACCTGCATTGTTTATGGCTTCCTGTACGGTCTGATAATCATCTGGAACAATGATTGTCATGGATTCAGACTCTGCTTGCTGAACGCTGAGACATGAAACAGACAAGCCCATGAGCAGCAGAACTAACACAACTGTGAAGAATCTCCTCAACAAATCTCCCACTAGTATGATGGCATGAGCGAAAAATAAAGCTTCTGCAACAAGCTTCTAGCAGGTTTTCGCCATTTGACAAGAGTTCAAGCCATATCTGCCAAACCCATGATCGTGATTGAGTGCAAGTTCAAACCCCATCACTTCAGAATGAAAGCCCGATATAACAAAGTAGATTCTGAGAATTTAAACGGTTTTAGACTTTCTCCTCATCCTAATTAATTAGGGAGTTGATGTTGAATAGCCATGGGAATGAAGATGAACAGGGAAGTTGAAAAATACATAGAAAAACAAAAGTCACCACAAAAAGAAATTGTTCAAAAGTTGAGAATAGTTATTCTGAAGACTTTTCCAGACATTAATGAAGAGTTCAAGATGGGTGTACCTTGGTATGAAGGCAAGTATTACATAGGTGCGTTAAAAGACCATGTTAATCTGGGTTTTTCATTAAAGGGTCTATCAAAGGAAGAGAGGGAACTTTTCGAGGGCAACGGAAAAACTATGAGGCACATTAAAATTTGGTCTTTAAAGGATTTCGATGAAAAGAAAATCGTGAAATTGTTGAAGCTGGTGGATAAGAAATGAGTAGCAAAGGCATCATAGGAAAAAGAAACGAGATTGAAAAAGAGAGCATAGTCTACCGTCGTGCTTCAATCAATGACGTTCCAGTTTTGGTTGATTATAGAGTCCGATTCCTAAATGAGCTTCTGAATCATCTAGAAAACGATGAAACTTCAGTTGTGAGAAAGTCTCTTCTAGAATACTTCACTAAGGCAATTCCCTCTAATGATTTTGTTGCTTGGGTGGCAGAATACGAAGGAAAAATGATTGCCACAGCAGGGATGGTTGTGTGGCAAAAACCGGCGAAATACGGAGGAGTTGAATCAGGAAAACTTGGCTACCTCCTGAACTTTTATACAGTTCCAGAGGCAAGAAGAAAAGGAATTTGTACTCAATTGTTAAACGAGTTGATTAAAGAGGCTAAATTGGCAGGTCTCAAGTATTTGCATCTTCATGCGTCTGAAGAGGGTATTAACCTATACAGAAAAGCAGGATTTGTGGAACCTGACCAGCCAGAACTGGAATTGAGGCTTAGCGGTACCGAGTAGAGATGTGGCTAAAAGTTACTGAATACTTGTCTTGAGATAACGCTTGACAGCTTGAACGTAAGTATAAACCTGATCCTCTGCATCATTCTGTTGAACAAGCTGCAGAGACATTCCTTTATTCAATGTCCCTTTCTGCAGGATTCTGTATTCGTAGGGTACTCGTTTCTGAGTGTATTGAGCGTCTGCAAAGGGCGATAGTGTTTAGGCGTGCCTAAAAGTTTATATGGGCCGGTGAGAAATTTAGGTATGTCTAAAAAAGTGATGTTGATGTCGAGCAGAAGCGTTGAGGATTATCTAAAAGCACTTTCCATTCTTTCTCGAAATGGGAATTCTGTATCTACAACCGAGATCGCCGAACACTTCAAAATTGCTCCTGCAAGTGTGACGGAAATGCTGAAAAAACTTGCCGCGAAGGGTTACGTTGAATATTCTCCATATCACGGGGCTCATCTTACGAAAAAGGGTTTCAAAGTTGCCGAGAGGGTCACAAGGAAGCATCGGTTGCTGGAAAGGTTTCTCCATGACATCTTACGAATAGGAAAAGACAAGGTTCACTTGGAAGCATGTGAAATGGAACATGCTCTTTCCGATGAAGCTGAAGAGTCGTTGTGTAGGTTTCTGAACCACCCTGACAAATGTCCAGATGATGACAAGATTATCCCAGCTTGTAACCTGCCCTTTTCAAGTTGTGAAGAGTGTTTAGCAGTTCACAGAAAAGGCTTAGAAGAAGTGGGAAAGCGAAACCAGAACTTGGTTTCAATATGCTCTCTCAAAGAGGGTGACCAAGGCAAGGTTTCGTTCATAAGAGGTGAGCATAAAATCCTGCAAAGGCTCCTGGACATGGGCTTGACGCCAGGCACAAGCATAAGTATTGTCAGGGTTGCGCCACTCAGAGGTCCAATAGAGGTCGGCGTGAGAGGAGCCAAAGTCGCACTCGGACAAGACATTGCCACTAATGTTTTCGTCGATTCTTTGCAGAGACACAAGCAGAGCCGATGATTCCAAATGACCTGCCACTCTACGAAACCCGCGAACAAGAAGATTGTTCAGAATAGCAAAGGTTTACCGCTCGCCAGAAATCTGGCGTTTGCCTTAGCTGGAAACGCCAATGTAGGTAAAAGTGTGGTGTTCAACCATCTCACTGGATCAAGTCAAATCATTGGAAATTGGCCAGGCAAAACAGTTGAAAAAGCTCAAGGCATACTCAATTTTGAAGGGCGAAAGGTAGTCATCGTAGACCTCCCTGGGATATACTCATTTTCGACCTTTTCCATGGAAGAGATCGTATCAAGAGAATACATCGCTTTCGAGCATCCTGACGTTGTCATCAACGTAATAGATGCTTCTGTCCTTGAGCGCAATCTATTCTTTACGATTCAGCTGCTCGAAATGGATGTTCCACTAGTTGTCTGTCTCAACCAGGCGGATGTCGCTAAGCAAAAAGGCGTAACTATTGATGTAAAAAGGCTTGAGCAGGCATTGGGTGTGCCTGTTGTTTCAACCGTGGCCATAAGGGGAGAAGGAATCTACGAATTGGCGAAGACCGCTGTCAAAGTCGCCGAGAACAAGAACCAAAACGGGAGACCTTGCCTCAAGTATGGCATCGAAATAGAGGAGAGAATAGAAAAACTCGCTCAGGCAATCAAGTCTGAAAATCTTGCGCTTGGCTATTCCCCCAGATGGGTTGCGATTAAACTCCTAGAAAATGATCCTGAGATCAAAAAATCAATAGGATCCAGGTCTGAGAAGCTAATACATGAATCCGAGGTTTTGGCAGGGGAGATATCGCACATACACGAGGAAAAGTGCTTCGCGGTTATTGCCTCAGAACGGTATGCCCTCGCGAACCACATCGCTGCCGATGTTCAGAGACAGAGCATAATCAAAACGACGCTTTCAGAAAGACTGGATTGGATCACTACGCATAGAGTTTTTGGTTATGCAACTTCCATGGGAGTGATAGCTGGATTGCTTCTCTGGACTTTCACCATAGGAGGATTTCTTTCCACTTTGCTCTCAAACGCACTCAATTTTCTTCAGCCCATCAATCCAGCGTTTAACGGCTCACTCATAGGCATTCTATGGAATGGCATCTTCGGCGGTCTAGTCGCAGGCATTACATTGGTAGTGCCCTACGTACTACCGTTCTATCTTATGCTAGCAATGATTGAAGATTCGGGGATTCTGACAAGAGTTGCGTTTATGATGGACACTGCGATGCACAAGATAGGATTACACGGAAAGGCTTTGATTCCGTTAATCTTAGGATTTGGATGCAACGTTCCCGCCATCCGCGCATGCAGAATCATGGAAACAAAACGTGAACGATTATTGGCAGCCTTCGCAATCACTTTTGCTACGTGCGCGGCCAGAACAATTCTAATTCTCGGACTGGTAGCAGCCTTTGTAGGCGCTGGATGGGCGTTAGCCCTTTACGCGATAGACATTGCGCTCATCTTTGTGCTGGGCAGAATAGCCTTGAAAATTGTTCCGGGACAATCAACAGGCCTAATCATGGAAATGCATTCATTCAAAATCCCATCCTTGTCTGTTGTAAGTAAGCAAACGTGGGCACGAACCAAGTCGCTGATATACATAGTCTTCCCGACATACATCGTTGGAAGTGCGCTTGTCCAAATTTTGTACGCGGTCGGCGTTCTCAAGCCTATGAGTGATTTCTTGTCTCCGCTTACAGTCGCATGGCTTGGGCTGCCCGCAATCACAGGAATACTTCTGATCCTCGGCGTTGTGAGAAAGGAGTTCATATTGCTGGCGTCAGTGGCTGTCTTTGGCTCAACAAACCTTGCTCTCTTTCTGACCCCTGTTCAACTGATAACCCTCGCTCTGATCGGCATTCTATACATTCCCTGTCTCTCAACAATTGCAGTTCTAGCCAAAGAATTTAGCTGGAAGACTGCGGCTGCAATATCTGCGGCCAATTTTGTAACAGCCTTGATTGTGGGAGGAGTGGCCTTCAGACTGCTTTCTCTCGTGTTGTGAGTGCGCGCTGTTTACATTTGCCCATACAATAAGCTTCTTTGTCCGGACATCCACGTTAGGTTCGCAAATCATAGTTATTTCGTATGAGAAATGCTATTGAATCATAGCGGTTTTGATGGTAGCCCGGGATAGCTTTAAACTCTCGCTTCAAACTTTTCGCAGATACTATAATTCGCTAATAGAAACTAGCATAATTGCGATTGAAACGGTTAGGGTGTACTATCATTTTAGCTATTCACCCGAGAGCTCAACCTTTTTACTGTTCAGTTATTCCGCACTTCTCCGCTGAATATCCTGCGCAAATCCTGTAAAGACAGCTAAAAGCATAACTCCATCTGAGATGTAACCAAGAAGGGTTAGAATTGGCAAAGTGTTTGTCGCGTTTGCATCAAAGAACAGCACTAAAGGCCACCCAGTGATTGCTGTTACAACGGCAAACCAAAATATTAACACAAAGACAATTATAGACCATGGCCATAACTTGGCAAGGAAGCTCCGCACATTAACGCTTAGATGTACACGCCACCACGTTAACGGCTTATTGATTCTGGTTGCGACAGCACTAGCTATAACTCCTAGGAATATTGGTGGAGAGCCGCCTCCAACCAGAAAAAGTATGATTGAAAGAAGTAGCAGGATCAAGGCGCCGTGCTTCCTCTGAACGAAAGCAACAGCCCAGAATATGACCAAGAGACCAACTATCATTGCAAGGATACCTGATACAAAAAAGTTGGGAATAATTGTTAAGGCAGGTTCAGTTGCCCCTGGCCATAACTTTTGCGTTGGACCAATGGCATCTATCACTAAACCGTTTGTTGTAACGCTGCCTTGAAGCATTTCAAAGAATCCATGTTCCATGCCAGCTAGTCCAACAATAGCACCGAGTGTTGATGCTATTACTCTTGTCGCGCTGATCGACGGTTTCTGCTGATGTGAGGGAACTGAAATTTCTTGCAATTCTGTTCATCTCAAGGGAGTGCGTATGCGCCTCATCATCTATAATTTCGTTTTTTCACTTTATATGATCTTCGTTGGTTCTAGCATGGAAAACGGCGAATTATCACGAATGAATTGGTCACCCGAGAGTTTGAATGCCTTCACGACAAGTTCTATAGTAACGGTTGATAATGCTGTGGATTCTGTCAAATTGATGTCGTTTTGCGATGGAACCGAGATTGAAATATAGCGATTTTGGTAGCCCGGGAGAGATTCGAACTCTCGTCGGCGGGTCCAAAGCCCGCTATGCTTGGCCACTACACCACCGGGCTTCAATTCTCTCAAAGTGTTCGAGTTAGCCTTTTATTAAACGGTTTTTGATTAAAACCTTCCTATCACTGCGCACATCAAGCGCTACTCTTCTTGCTTTCTCAATTGCAGTTGAAGCCTCTCCCTTGCCAATGTCCTTCAGGTTGAAAAATTCGATCACCTGTTTGAATGTTCTTGGGCTTTTGTTTTCCAGAAGCTCGAGTGAATAGAATAATGTTGTGTGATCTACTTTGACTTTGCTTATTGAAGATTTGAGCCAGACATAATTTTCAACAATATCCAAAAACGCGTTGTCTAAGTAGTGCGCTGTTTCCGCCATCTTTCCAGAACCAATTAGTGCTTCTGCACGCAGGACTGTTCCCTGCAAAAATAAGGGGTTCAGATAGTAGCCGAGCTTGGTCTTCACTTTGAAATGGGCCGATTCAAGTTCTCTAGGGTGCCGCTTTGTTTTGGTGCTGAACTCGCCCCATATTATCTGGAAGAGCTTCAATTTCTCCTTTAAGCTTGAATCATCAACCTTGTCAAGCCTTGCTGTCACCAAGTATTCTTTGAACAATTCGAGTTTGTCCAGTTTCGTCGCCGAATCCTCTAATCTTCTCAGAAAGTGCGTGTTTGACAACGGTTCTAACGCTATCTCAGCAAGTATCCTCAGGATCAGCTCCATTGCTACGACAGCAAACAGGTGTGCACTGCGAAAGTCTTCCCTCGAAAAAGCCGAAGTAGCCCGACTCAGGTAGATGTCCGAGTCTACTAGATGTGCTTCGGTTCTGATGTCTACGCGGTCAGGAGAACCATAGGATTTCGTCATCAACAGCTTCGTGTTTGTGAAGGACCAGTCTCGGTCGTAGAGGATCTGCATCTCGTAAAGTTTCTGATCCAGTTCCGGCGGGATAAGGCTGTGAATCCACTTTTTCGGAGCATGGTCTAAATCGATTAGCAGCCCGCCTGCTTCAATCCTCTCCACATACTCGTCGCTGATTTCGCTTCTGTCAAGTATCAGCAAGTCCACGTCGCTTGATGGTTCGGCTTCTCCTCGGCTCCAGCTTCCGAACAAGCCTATCCCGTAGACGTTGTCTTTGGCCTTGAGTTCGTTCACTACTTTTTCAAGCGTCTTTCGCATTTTATCTGAAAGCCTGATCACGGTGTTCAGTCCTGTCTTGCTCAATCAGTAGCTGAGGTTAGTATTCAAAATTTCTGATGTGGATACTCCTAAAGAAACCGTAAAATTTATATATTAAAACATTTCACTAGAACGGTTACGCTGGGACCGGATGGACATTTTTCTGATTCCGACTCCCTGAATTAGGAACATGAGACGGTTCTCGCAACAGAAAACTGGGGCGAAAAAGCATGAGCAAAAAAGAAAGCAGAACCCATCAACGTCTACTCGACAAATGCCCAGAATGCGGTAGCGTAAACCTTGTTCACGATTATGACACAGGCGAAACAGTCTGCGGCGACTGCGGACTCGTAGTATACGAGCAAATGATGGACAAAGGGCCGGAATGGCGTGCGTTCACGCAAGAAGAAAAGGCCTCAAGAAGCCGCGTCGGAGTACCAACATCCTACTCCGTACATGACAAAGGCCTGTCAACGGCAATCAGCCAAGTTGACAGAGACGCCTTCGGAAGAAAACTCCCCTTATCCACGAGGCTACAGATGTGGCGCCTCAGAAAGTGGCAGATACGCTCGAGAGTACACTCATCCATTGACAGAAACCTGGCTCAAGCCATGGCAGAACTAGACAGGCTTTCAGACAAGGTGTACATTCCACCACCAATCAAGGAAAAAGCAGCCGTGGTGTACCGCAAAGCCCTCGACAAGGGTTTGGTCAGAGGAAGATCAATTGCAGCTATCGCTGCAGCCGCTCTGTACGCCGCTTGCCGCGGAAGTGGAACACCGCGAACATTGCGCGAAATAGCCGAAGCAAGCCTCGTTGACAAGAAAGACGTGGCCAGATGCTACAGACTGCTTCTGCGCGAACTTGACGTACACATGCCCATCGCTGACCCGCTGACATACGTCTCAAAAATAGCTGAAAGCACAGGCATATCTGGCAAAACTCAAGGCATAGCCATCCAAATCCTGCGCGAAGCCAGAAAGCGAAGAGCCGCAGCAGGAAAAGATCCAATGGGTTTGGCCGCAGCTGCATTGTACATTGCCTGTCTGCAGAACAATGAGAAGAAGACGCAGAAGGACATAGCTGAGGCTGCAGGCGTCACAGAAGTTACCGTGAGAAACCGTTACAAGACTTTGAAGAGACAGCTGAACCTAATGCTTCCAGACTAAGATGGGTATTAGCTCTCATTTTCCTCTTTTTCAAGCTCCATCACAATTGGACCCTTGTAACCGCAGTTTTCACAAACATACTTCGTCGGCGTAAGCCAGAAATCAAAGCTGCTGGACAAGTGGATCTGTGGGCTAGCGCATCGTGGACAGTAAATCTTGGCGTGTTTAGTGCGTTTCAGGTTTTTCAAAACTTCACGTATATTGCCTAGAATTTCCATCTTGAGCTTGCACCTGCTTTGTTGTGGCTACTGGAGTTCAATGTTGTTTTCTGGGTATCCGAGGTCAACCAGATATTTCTTGACTCTGTCTCTGTGGTCGCCTTGAAGAATTATCTGGCCGTTTTTGGCTGTTCCTCCACAAGCACAGAAGTTTTTCAGCTTCTGAGCCATTCCACCCAAATCGGTGCTCTTATCATCTACACCGTCCACTATGGTGGTTGGTTTGCCAAACTTTCGTGTCTCAAGCCGTATCCGGATACGTTGTTGCTCCTTCTCTATCTCCCTGCAAGCGCACAAATCCTTGGGAAGCCCGCATGTTGGACATATTTCGGCCATGATGCTCAGCCGTATAGTTGCCGCTGGAATATATAAGACTTTCAAATCACCATTTCAGAAGCAAACTACATAGTAGCGCTACAGTTTACGAAAGCTTTAATGTTAAAAGACGGTGATTATGCGTTCATGAAGGCCCTAGTTGTTGGCTGCGGAAACATCGGCTCAGTAGCCGCCGAAGACCTAGCGCGAACCATGAAATCAGCTGAAGTTGTTGTCGCAGACAACGATAAAACAAGAGCTGAAGCCGTAGCCAAAAAAATCGGAACAGAAAACATCTCATCCATAACGCTGAACGTCTCAGACCACGAAAAAACCCTCAAAACCCTAAAAAACTATGACGTGATCCTAGGTTTCCTACCTGGAAAACTCGGCTACCGCTTCATCGAAACATGCATTGACGCTGGCAAGGATCTGGTTGACGTTTCCTACATGGCTGAAAACCCACTGGAACTGAACAGCAAAGCTGTGAAAGCAGGCGTCACAATTGTGCCCGACTGCGGCTTGGCACCAGGCATCAGCAACTTCCTCGTCGGACACGCCGCGAGCAAGCTCGACAACGTGAAAGCCGTTCACATAATGGTCGGAGGCCTTCCAGAAACACCCATACCGCCACTCGGCTACGTCATAACTTGGTCTCCTGAAAGCCTCATAGACGAGTACACACGAAAGGCAGGGATCATCCAAAAAAATAAGAAAGTCGAGGTTGAAGCATTAACAGGATTAGAGGAGATAGTGTTTCCGATAATCGGAAGACTTGAAGCCTTCTACACTGACGGCCTAAGAACTTTGATGCACACGATCAAAGGCGAAGAAATGTGGGAAAAAACCCTCAGATACCCGGACCATGCGGAAAAGATCAAGACGCTTGAAGCATTAGGATTCTTTGACGAGAAACCTGTCAGCATCGGCAATGCTGAAATATCACCGAGAAAGCTTGCAGTGAAGCTTTTGGCACAGAAGCTTTGGAGACCAGAAATAAGAGATGTCGTAGCGCTGAAAACAGAGGTCTTGGGCGTTGCCAAAGACAAACAGGTAAATTACGCTTACCAAATGCTGGACTTCTACGACAAGAAACACGGGATAACCGCGATGGCCAGAACAACCGCGTATCCAGCATCAATAGTCGCACAAATGTTGCTCAGAAAAACCGTGAAAGAGAAAGGCATCGCGCCGCCAGAGAAAATAGGTGCACACGACGAGCTTTTCAAAAGATTTATCGGTGAACTTGAAAGCCGCGGCATACACGTAAGCGAAGAAACAGCGAAGAGCTGACCTGTTCAGGCTCATCATTCTGGACTTTTGTTTCAATTTGCATATGGCCAGATCTCCTAGACATGAGAAAAACCTGCAATTTGCAGGTTTGAGGTATGTTCTGTCTGGCGGGCTGAATTAGCAAACACTTAAAAGGTCAACGTTGAACGCATATTGCTGAAAAGGTGTAATGTAGAGATGCAGATTCACCCAGCCATCGTAGCTGCTGGAAGAACACGATTCGGAGAGCATTACGAGAAAGAGCCGGAAAAACTGATTGAAGAAGCATGGCTCAGAGCCTCGTTCGATGCGGATATTGAACGCAAAGACATTGAAGCCTTCTACCTCTCCGACTACTTTCTCCCAATAACGAACAAGCTTGGTCTCGAAGAAGGTTTTTTGTCTGAACTCACAGAGCTTCATGTTCCAATGGAAGTAACGCGTTCATTCAGCTCCGCCCTGTCGAATGCCTGCAACGCAATCAAATCAGGCAAACACAAGATAGTCTTGGTCGGCGGTATAGAAAAAATGACTGATCGCTGGGACAAAATTCGCGATGACCTCATGCTGCTGGAAGACCCGTGGAGCTACTATGCGGGTTGCACACCGGAAGCAAATCACGAACTCATGCTAAGAGCATACATAAAAAAATACGGAATAAAAAAAGAAGAAGAGAAAAAACTTGACATTGCTTTGGCCCAAATTTCAGTCAAGAACCATCTCCACGCAACAAAGAACGAGTATGCGCAGTACCAGAGAAAGATAACAGTGGATAATGTCATCAGCGCTAGAAAAGAGGCTCGCAAACCCTTAGGGCTCTATGATTATGCGCCTGTCTCTGACGGTGCAGCTGTGCTCATCCTCACCAATGACGAAACCGCAAAAACCTACACAGATCAGCCTGTGTATATTTTAGGCTCATCATCAGCAACAGACTACCTCAACTATCCAGCAAGAGACGACCTGACCCACTTTGTCGTAACCAGAATGGCCATCGCAAACGCGTTGAAGATGGTTGATGTGAAACTTTTTGATCTGCAGTTAGTCGAGCTTTGCGATCAATCCACAGTAATGGAAATGATTTCCCTTGAAGACCTTGGCTTCTGCAAGCCGGGAACAGCTTGGAAGAGCATCTACGAAAGCTGCCAAGACTACAAAGGCTACTACGAGATAGATGGACACAAGCTCTACGTCAACATGGACGGAGGACTCAAAGCCAACGGAAACCCGCTGGGAGCAACAGGGGGCGCAGAAATTTTTGAAATATTCAAGCAACTACGCGGACAAGCCGGAGAAAGACAAGTCAAAAGCGACAGAGAATTGAAGTACGGCTGCATGCTTGAACTGGAAGGCTTCGGAACAAAGGGCTACGTCTACATTCTTGGAAGGGACTAAAATGAGCAGCGAACCAATAGAAAGAAGAGTATCCTACCTCGGAGACAGATTACGCGGAACGCGTTGCCAACTCTGCGGAAAAGAATACTTCGAAATAAGAGACTATTGCGGAAACTGTGGAAGAAAAAGCTTCGGAAAAATGACTCCAATCGACTTCTTCTATGAAAAAGGCAAACTAGAAGTATGCACACTGATCACCGAACCTACAAACAAGTTCACAAAACTAGGCAACTACCTCTATGGCATAGTCTCATTCCACGACGGAAAAATACGCGTCCCAGGAAGACTGACAGACAGAATGATACGAAAAAACGACACAATCGACTTTTCCACACTGGAAGGAAGAGAAGTTGTCCCAAGATTTAGAAGACGTTACTCCGTCGACAAAAGCGACGTCATCCCAACGATCTCCCTCACATTCACGTTTGCCGACGAATACTACCCATACCAAGAATATGCAACAAGCAAACCGAAGAAAGAGTACGACAACCCAGGAATCGTAGGCTACGGTTTCTACTCCTCAAAGTTCAGAATAAAAGAAGGCGACATAGAACGTGCCATCCCCTTCATCGACGAGGACTCAGTCACAGCAGCTGTTGAGGCAGGAAAACTCGCGCTCATCCACGCTGGACTTCCCAGTTCATCGATGGGCAAGGTGTACGTAGGATCAGAATCCAATCCATACGCTGTCAAGCCCATCGCGTCAAAAGTCGCTCAGGTTCTGAAGCTCGGAGAGGAAGATGATGACGACGTGCAGGGAGTAGATGCTATAGACACGGAATTCGCCTGCAAGGCTGCTACAAGCGTCTTCAAAGATGCAGTCTCGCTTGTTAACTATCCTAAATCAAATGTTCAAAACGCCATGGTAATAGGCACAGACAATTCGCAAGCGGCGCCCAGAGACAGCCCCGGCGGAGAACTAGACCTCTTCGTAGGTTACGGTGCAGCCGCCTACATATTCGGAAAACAAGATGTGATTGCCGAAATTGAAGGATGGTACTCATGTACCTCTGACACTCCTGATTTCTGGAGAAGAGACGGCGAACCCTATCCAATGCATGGAGGAAGATTCACAGGAGACCCCGCCTACTTCAAGCATGTCAGAAAAGCCGCTAAAAAACTCATGGAACGCCTGAACCTGAAACCCTCAGACATCAACTACTTCATAGCACACCAACCTAATGCCCAGTTCCCGACAAGAATCGCGAAAGAACTAGGTTTCAAAGAAGAGCAGTACATGCCTTCACTCCAAGTTGTCAAGTTCGGCAACACTTACTCTGGAGCATGCCCAGCCGGACTGGCCGCCGTCTTGGACATTGCTAAGCCGGAAGACCGTATTCTGATGGCTAGCTACGGCTCAGGCGCTGGAAGCGACGCTTACTCAATCATCACAACCAACCAAATTCTTGATAAAAGACAGCGTCAGAGACTAACGGTTAAATATCAAGCAAGCAATCCCTTCATAGAGTACGTAGATTATACAACTTATAGGCGATTGAAAATCGGAATGTAATCACTTAGCCTGTAGAACAAAGGAGCATGAACAAATTGACAGAACAAAAACAATTATCCGTCCTAAAACATGTCTTGAAAGTAATATACGCACCGCACAAAGCATTCAAAGAAATCATGCAAAACCCAAAGCTAATCGGTCCAATACTAGTTATGGTTCTTTTTATCGCTGCAAGCCTCGGAACCAGATACATTCAAGCTACGAGGATGTACGTTCAACAGACGATCCCTAACTCGCTGGATCTAAGCAACCGCGACCCATGGACAGAAACTGCAGACATATGGCAATCAAACGCAAACATCACAACCATCGCTTCCGATCGTCTTTTGGGCACACAAAGCCTACAATTTGATGCGCCAAACGACACACTGATCTGGGCAGAACTCAAGAACATAGGAACAATAAATTGCAGCAGTAGTGAAGGCTACAATAACCTGACCTTCGGAATGAAATGGATACAAGCTTCATCCATTGTCCCGAAAAACATCAACCTATTCTTGTACTCAAATAACTCAACAGAATACTTCAGTTACAACATAACTGAACATGAGAATCAAACTGTAAACGATCAATGGAGCAATTACACGATTCTCCTAGGATCAAATGCTGCACGTTGGATAAACAGTTCCTCCCAAGCATCATGGGACAGCATCACAAGTTTAAGAATCGAAACAGCATGGGATGACTCCGCTCGCTCAAACCTCACAATACGCGTTGACGCAATATATTTCCTCTCTGACCGTTTTGAACAGCTATCAGGCAAAATAGTCGAAAACGCATCGATGTACGCCTTTCTTGACTTAATGAACTTTGCCATGAACTGGATACTGACCAGCGTGACTCTTCTCATAACAGCAAGATTTTTCACAGCAGTAAAAACATCCAAAACCAAAGCGGAACTGAAACCATTCCTAATAATAGCCGGCTACTCACTTATCGCCTTCGTCTTCATGCAACTGCTATTCAGCGTCTTTTACATTGTAAATCCACCTCTATACTTCTCACTTGAAACTGTGACTCCAAGCAGTGCATTGCAGAATCTGTTCCTGCTCGATTTCTATGCAACGCTTCTGATACCTGTGTGGGCGATAATATTGTCTGTCTTCGGATTACGCGCTGCATTCGAACTGACCACCAAAAGCAGCATAATATTGGCAGTGATCGGATACATACCATACTATGTCCTCTGGTACCTATCATACCTGCGATAACTGCATATCTGCTCGCTCTTTAGTGATGGCTGTTTCAGTCGGCACAATTGGCGGTTTAGTACCCGCATATAGAGTATCTGAGGCTCCGCCGATTCCTGCGTAGATAGAATGAAAACGCATTCAATTCTTCATCATAGCTATGTAGTA
>CAZHWL010000008.1:0-18166 GCA_964536035.1 uncultured Candidatus Bathyarchaeia archaeon
TTTTTCTTCACTGAAACAGTTGGAGGCTCGCCTCATCCTCGAGATCACTTGAATATGCATTTACAAATCCATGCTAATAAAAACGAGTTCGTTTCTTAGCATCAAAGTTACCCTTATTTTTCCTTTAACTCTAGCGCTTCTTTTACCGCTCATAGTTTTATGCGCGCGCTCTGGAGTTTCCTGAAAAAGGAATAGGCTAGGTTCTATCTTTGTTCTTTTAGCAATAGCAGTCTCTTTGCGATTTCTTTAGAGATTTTTTCAAGACCCTTAGCTAATTCTTCACGGGTGGTCTCATTTAATGGGTGCACTTTCCCATGCTTATCGATGAATGCAAGTTCCAACTTCCTATTTTCCATTGTTTCCCCCCACTTTTAAATAGGCCTCCGCACTTTGAAGAGGACTAATTGTGCGTGTCTCTGCTTATATATGGCTAAGAGGTTGTCTTTTATTATGGATAGGTTTGTCGATGAACTGTTTAGCCGTTTAAGAGAGCTTGGTTATCAGGCACGAACGATTTCCATCGACCGTCTGCATTTGTTGCAGAAACAGATAGATGAGCAACGTAATCAGGGATTATTAGACAACCAGTTTTATCAGGAACGACTTGATTGGTTTCGCTTCCAAATTCCTGAAGGCTTGCCAAGAACACGATCCATGATTGTTGTCGCTGTCCCCAGACCCCAGACTCGAGCGATTTTCACGTGGAATCAACAACGCCGTCCACTTATCCTTCCTCCCACTTACACAGCATACAAAGGCGTAACCGAACAAATCGAGAACCTTCTTGCAAAAATACTCGACGAAAAAAGTTATCGGTCAACAGGAACTGCCTTGCCCCTCAAACTATTGGCAGTGCGAAGCGGTCTTGGCCAATACGGCAGGAACAACCTCTGCTACGTCTCTGGTATGGGAAGTTTTCTCCAACTTGTAGCCGTTTACTCCGACATGCCTTGCCAAGAAGATAGTTGGCAAGAGGCAAAAATGCTGGAGAGTTGCGAGGGATGCGAGTTGTGTCGTCGAGCTTGTCCAACCGGAGCCATTTCTTCTGACCGCTTCCTTTTGTTTGCTGAGCGTTGCATTACTTATCATAACGAAAAGAAAGGTGATATCTCATTCCCCAAATGGATGGATGCTTCTTGGCACAACTGCCTCGAAGGATGCATGCGTTGCCAATTAGCCTGTCCGCTGAACAAGCAATTCATAGGGTGGATTGGAGAAGAAGAGGAGTTCTCTGAAGAAGAAACCGCCTTGCTATTGGATGGCGCATCACGTGATAGGCTACCCGAAGAAACGATTAGGAAACTATTACATCTTGACATTCTAGACGATCTCGGCATTCTTCCTCGGAACTTGGGCGTTTTCTTTAAGAAGAATGAATAAAGCAAACTGAAGCGCGCTTTTGGTTGCAGGTTTAAAACAGAAACCTAATATTGTGACTAAAAGCAGCAGTTATGGAGATGGTGACAGAGTGGCCGAGGAAAAGAGTTACACAGAGAAGGAAGCCCATAGGAAGTTTGCGGTTGACTGTTTCAACCTTGTCTGGAACCTAATGGAAAAGAAGGAAAGGACAAAGCAAGACGATGACAGGATGATGCATGCTGCTCATGCTTCCCGTTTTCACTGGGGCGAAATAGGGACGCCCGTGGAACTTGAAAGAGGTGAATGGCAAATATCCAGAATGTACACTGTTCTCAACATGCCTCAAGCAGCACTCTATCATGCTAGGAGATGCTTGGAAATCTGCAAAGAGAACAATATCGGAGATTGGGATATCGCATTTGCCTACGAAGCAATGGCGAGGGCACATGCCACTGCTGGACAGAAGGCGGAGTGCAGGAACTACATTGAGCTGGCAAATAAGGCTGCAGAGCAGATCAAGGAGAAAGGAGACAAAGACTACCTACTGAACGAACTTAAGACAATCACATAGCGCGCATAGCAGAATGTACTAATATTCACACTAACTTTCATGCTAATCAGCATGTTGAATATCTAGCCTAGTGCGCGCGAGTAATAGCAAGATTAAACAAGCCCAAGAGCTGAATCAACGTTATGAACCAATCCGGCAGCAAGAACAGACCGAACAGTTTCAAGAGGGGAACGTTCATAGTAGCTGGAACTATTTCTTTGGGATTGGGAGCTGCAGGCGTATTCCTGCCTATCCTGCCTACTACCCCGTTTCTCTTGCTCTCAGCAGCATGTTACTACAAAGGTTCAGAGCGGATGCATCGGTGGCTGTTGAATAACAAGTTATTCGGAAGCTACATAAGAAACTACAAAGAGGGAAAGGGAATCTCGAAGATTGCCAAAATCCTCTCTTTGTTTCTACTCTGGATAACAATAGGGTATTCAGTATTCTTCATGGTTGGTAGCTATGTTGTGCAGCTAATTCTTTTTGCAGTAGCGATTGCCGTCACAGTCCATGTTGCAACTCTGCCAACTCTCAGAAAATCACAATCCTAACAAGAGAAAGGCCTAAGAGGCTTTTGAAGGATCTGAAGACAGTTTCCAGAAAAGAGAGAGCTACGGGAGACAGTGGTGACATCGCCATTTGGCCAAGTTCAAATCCAGCCGCTCTTTTTCACTCTTTCTTTCGAGTAACCTGATCTAGCTCTGGAAGTTACAGCGACCAGCAAAGACAAGATCATGACTGCTGATAGAATAGTAACTGACGGAAACTCGGGTATTGCATGAAAACGGTCATATGCATTGTTAAGCAGATTCATAAACTCGGCTGTTGCTTTCATGTTTCCAGCTCCACTCGGGTGGTCGTCGCCTGTTGGGTATTCCAGTATGTTTGGATCAGCATCGTTGTCGCCGTCTGTCTTGTGTTGAACGGTGTCGTTCCACCAGCGATGATGGTTGCCTGTCTCCAATCCAACATCGTTTGTGTTCGCGTCACCGCCATTAGTCGTTAAGACGTTATAGAAGTCGAAAACAAACACATTGTTGTAAGTGTAATTCGCAAGCCATTCATTTACCAGCCAATTGTTGAAGGCTCGAGCATTAGCCGCATAGGTTGAATCTCTCAAAGGTGGTGCTGTCACAACGACAAAAAGCTTGTCCTGTCTAGTCTTGAAATATTCCAAAAGATCAATGTAAATTCCTTTAGCATTCGCTGCCGTGTGATACTGGGATCCACAGTTTTGACCCTTGAGCGGATTGTCATCAATGGAAGGCACAGGGTCGTCCACGTTGCCTTTCAACGCTGAATTGGGGTAGCACGATTTGAACATTACGACCTCGTTCTCGCCGCCCGGATTCGTGGACAGATGCGAGTAAGAACTATGCTGATCACTCTCACCATATAATGCGCTCAAGTAAGTGGCACTGCTTGACCCACGGAACCATGACCACCAATGACCAATATCTGTGCTACTGCCGATGCTGTCAGGGCCCCAACCGTAGTTCGTATCGCTAACGAAGTAGCTGTTGCCTCGCAGAGCTATGCCTAAACCGCCGTTGCTGTCGCTTAGCCAATTGCTGCCGCAAGAATGATGGATAAAAATCAAGCGAACTGTGCTCGCAGGCGGATCAATCGAAGCGTAAGTCAAACTACAAGATCCGAGAATCAGCAAGATAACATTACAGTAGAGCGAAATCTCAACTAATTCTCTTCGTAGCAGCTTCAAGTAGCCACATCCTCTTCAACATTAGTATAGATGCAAAAAGCTTTCAAACCATAAGGGATTTATGAATTTCACATACAGCATGACCGTATTGCCTAAGCTTATCTCAAAGAGAAATGCAAATAAACTGTTTCTGACTTCTCTTCGTTCTCAAATTCCTCACTAGAAAAAAGACAGTGTAGACATGCTCCAATCTATAGTAGACCCTTGGTACAAATCGCTTGAGAATCCTCAGCAGTCTCAAGAACAGACACTCTTGGGGCTGATTAAAGACTACGCAAAGACACAGTACGGAAAAAATCATAACGCTTCTAATATTAGAAACATTGCAGATTTTCGATCCAATTTTCCTGTGACAAACTACAAGGCTCTTAGCACCTACTTTGCTCAAGTCAACGCTGGTGATCATGCTGCAATTCTTCCAGAGCCTCTTCTGTGCTGGGTCATGACTCGTGGCTCAACTGGACCGGCAAAAGTGTTGCCGATAACCCAGACGCATGTGGAGCAGATTCTCACTTGTGGCGCAAGAGCCTTAGTAAACCATGCTTTGAGAAAGAATGATTTGGGTTTGTTTGCCGGGAAGATTCTTAACCTCAACTTTCCATCTAGCGTCCACACAATAACAGTTAATGGGCAAAAAGTCAGCTACGGTTACAGTTCTGGAACATATGCAAGACTGAATCCTGCTCTCAACGAGATCAGCTTAGTTCCAAGACAAGAGGATGTAGATACTCTGGGTCCAGGAATCACTAACGAGGATTGGCGGAACAGGTTTGAATTAGCCTATCAGAAAGGACTCAACGAGAACGTTGTTGCCGTGATGGGCGTCACACCAGTGATTCTTGCATTTGCGCGATATGTAAACGAGAAACATGGGAAGAGACCAAAGGATTTATGGAAGTTCAAGGCGCTGCTTTGTACGAGCGTTAGAAAAATACCTTTCAGGTATGCCCCGAAACTTGGGAAATATTATGGTGAAGCGCCTGTGGTCGAAATGTACAGCGCTACCGAAGGGGTTTTTGCGCAGCAACTTGACGATCTGCCATACGTGACGCCTAATTATGATACGTACTTGTTTGAAGTTGAAACAGGACGTGACATCAAGCTGCTTCACGAGCTCAAACGAGGCGAATGGGGAAGATTGCTAATATCTTCATGCCTGTTCCCAAGATACAATATGGGCGACATCATAGAGGCTGCTGGAAAGAACTATTTCAGAGTAGTTGGTAGAGATAGGTTCTCTGTTCTTCTGGAGCATAGGCTGTATAGGCTTTTTTTCGGGCGGTTGGTCTAAGGTTTGGGGTGTCTTCTTGAAGCCAGCATTGCGCCGTAAAATGCTCCCACAATTATGATTGCGCCGATGAAGATTAGGAAGAATGCGTTGGTCATGTGTCTGTGTTCCTCGTACATGACGTATCTTTGAACGAGATACATTACGCCTATCAGTATGACGGCTAAACCGCCGATCAGCCATCCTATGAAAGCGTGCTCGCGTTTTTCATGTTTTTCCGCTTTCTCATTCTTCTCATTTTTTTCGTCCTTTTCTTGTTTCTCATTTTTCTCGTTTCTGCGGCGTGCAGGGCGAGTTCCAGCGTCTACAGCTTGTTCAATTTTGATCATTGCTCCGCATTTTGGGCAGAAGGCTGCATCTTCATCGACTTTGTTTCCACATTTTGGGCAATAAGAGGGCATGATCTTCACCAACGAGTTGTATGAGTCTATTTAGTTTGTCTAATATTTAAAACATGTTCGTAGTTTGGGCGTCAAACATAGAATAAAGAGGTTGCATGCTGTCTTTCGGGCGTCAAAGTCGTGAATGTTGGCGAAAGGAGCTGACTCTGTTTCAGTCTGTGTGTTTGACATGGAGTGATGTACGTTTCGATTGCATTTATTAGGAACGACGCGCATGAATTAGGGCAGTAACGTTGTATCGTTGTAAAAACGCGGACGTGGCAACGTTACACACTACAGCAACAAACCAAAAAAGGAGTGAAAAAAGAATGACTGAAAACTCGGGAGTCGTTTTCATTGGAAGGAAACCAGCAATGAGCTATGTTCTAGCGATCATAACAAGTCTATCGTCTTCGAACGCCAAAGAGATAACCTTGAAAGCACGCGGACAAGCAATCACGACAGCCGTTGACGTTGCAGAGATAACTCGCAGCCGCTTCTTGAAAGACCTGAAGGTAAGCAAGATAGCCATCGGAACAGAAGAGATCCCGCCGAGAGAAGGCGAAGACAGGTCAAGAATGGTTTCCACAATGGAGATAACCTTGACAAGATAAAGCAGAGCATTGGCGAACAAAGCACCAATGACGAACAATCGCCTTTTTCTTTTTTATAAAAAATAAAACTTTTTGAAGAGCGTTTTCTGCTGTTACTGCCTTACTCAAGACATGTTCAAGGTATCTGGAATTCTTCTTTTCACGACTTTCGAACTTGCCTGCTTTGCTGAATTGAAACTGTTGTGCGGGTGTAAGCCTTTGTATCACCTTCAGAGGGGAGAAAGGAGAAAGGAGATAGGAACATTAGAATGATCCGACTTCCACCCGCGCTCCGCTCTTTAGATGGTATCCATAGAAAAGGTTTATGTATTGTTGATTCATACCATTCGGATTCAGAACAAGCTGATCGATGTTTTTTCGGCTCTAATTTTGTTCTATAACATGGTTACAAAAGTCTTAAATGTTCTAAACAGGAGATTGAGACACGTGAATTGCAGGTGTACCGTTCTCCATGACGACTTTTAAGAATGTGATAGAAAAACTCAAGTCTCTGGAAACTGAACGCAGAAGTTTGCTCCTTGAGATTGAGGAGCTGAAGAAAATGGCTGACTCTAAAGCTAATGCTTTGGAAAATGAGGTTAGCATGCTTAGGGAGGAAGTCAAATCGCTTAGGCTTCTCCTAGGCACTGGCGAGCCCGAATTTGGTCCGGAGCCTAAGAAGAGGCAGAAATAGCCTTTTACTTTATTGGCAAACTGTCAAATACTCAGGGTTAGCAATTTGTTTTTCTGCTAACTAGGAGTGCATATGGATATGCCGATCAGGTATGTTGAGGCCCCGGACGTGAAAGAACTTGCAGACGAGATCGCGAACAAGCTGGATTTTTTTCATGTAGTTCCACAGTTCATCCATTGCTTCAGAAGTACAGGTTCCAGAGCAGACCGTACCATTGCACGTATTCACGGTTTGGGCAAGATATGGCAGGAAGCCCTGAATCTTCCCCCCTCATACGTGATCGAGGTTATATCTGAACGATACGATCGGCAGAGTCAAACCGAAAAGGAGAAGACAATTATCCATGAACTCCTGCACGTGCCGCACGGTTTTGCGGGCGGTTTTCGTCCGCACAAAGGCTATATTGACCGCGCAACTGTGGAAGAATTATATATGAGACTGCAAAAACAGAGAACGGCAAGAAAGACGTCGCGCGAGTGATCAAATCTTAATGAAGTATCACATGCAAAGCCTTTGTCACAACGGCATCTATGTTCCACCGTATGATTACAAAGGCTTCTCCGTGAAAATTCAAGGAACCTTGATAAAGCTGAGTCCGAAGACTGAGCCGATGGTTATTGCTTGGGTTAGAAAGGAACAGTCGAAGCTGTCTCCTCCGGACAAGCTATTCTATAAGAATTTCATGGAAGACTTTGCTGAAGCATTAAAAACAGAAAACCCCTCTTTGAAGATTCTTGCAAATTTGAAGATTCGATCAGACGTTGAACCTCTGAACGATGGAAAACCGCGGCCCGACATGGAGATTGACTTTTCGGAAATCAGACAGTACGTGTTGCAGGAACAGCAGAAAAAAGAGCGCATGTCAAAAGAAGAGAAGAAAAGAATTGCACAAGAACGTAAAGCTAAGAGAGAGGCGCTGAAAGAGCATTTCGCCAAAGCCATCGTTGATGGAAAACAAATCGACATCGCAAACTGGACCGCTGAACCATCATGCATTTTCGCTGGCAGAGGTGATCATCCAAAACGTGGAAAATGGAAAGAAGGCCCAACAGAGGAAGACATTACTCTCAATCTTTCGCCTTCGCCTGACCGTCCATCACCTGCTGGTAAATGGAAAGGCATTGTCTGGGAACCTAGCCGCATGTATATTGCCAGCTGGAGAGACAAGCTTGCTGGAAAGATGAAATACGTTTGGTTCTCTGACTCAGCCTTTCTGAAACAGAGCAGAGAGAAAGAGAAATTTGACAAAGCCGCAAAGCTTGACGACAAGGTTCCAAAGATCGCTGAACACATCCTGAAAAACTTGGATGCTAAAGATGAGGAAAGAAGAAAAGTTGCCACGGTTTGCTGGCTAATTCTTGAAGTCAACATGAGGGTTGGAGACGAGAAAGATCCGGATGAAGCCGACACTGTCGGAGCAATAACCTTGAGGCCTGAACACGTGAAAGTGGAAAGAGACGAATTGCACTTCGACTTTCTGGGCAAAGACGCGGTCAGATGGGTTAAACAGGTAAAAGCGCCGCAAGCAGTAATAACAAACATCAGACATTTTTCACAAACCTGTAAGGAATGCCTCTTTGAAGGGATAGATTCAAAGAAAGTCACACGCTTTCTGAATGAGAAAATGGAAGGTCTAACGGCCAAGGTTTTCAGAACTTGGAAGGTAAGCAAAACTGTAAAAGAAAGTTTAGAAAAGAGCAAAGCCAAGAAAGAAGACCCTGAACACCTGAAGCTCTTTCATGCGAAGATGGCTAACCTTGAAGCAGCCATTATCGCAAATCACAAGAGGAAAATTCCGTCAAACTTTGACGAGCGTTTGGCAAAGAAAGAAGAAAAGCTGAAGACTCTTGAAGTTCAGTTGAAAGAGAAGGCGGCGCAAGGCAAGAAGACTGAGTCTCTGTCCAATAGGCTTGAGAAAACAAGGGTTGATGCAAAGCTGACGATGGCAACGAAAGAGTACAATTTGGGGACATCGCTAAAGTCCTATGTTGATCCGAGAGTGTACGTGAAGTGGGCTAATCAGGTTGATTTTGACTTGGACAAGTTGTACCCGAAGACTTTGAGGAGCAAGTACAGTTGGGCGCTGGGAAAGAGTTGCTAAAGCTAAACTGCTCGCTATTGATTCATTGTTGTCTGCTTTTATTCTGATTTAGAATCTGTCTTAGTGATATGAATAATTCAATTTCTTAGTTCATAAGAGCTTTATCTCTTCCCAACACTTCTTTGAACGGCGTCTCCAGATGGTTGATACTATGGCTTGCCACAAATTCAATAGGGCACTTATGGACGCAGTCGATTTCACATTTCTTTCACTTGGAAGATCATGCCGGCAAGCTTTGTACTTCCATCTGAGGACCACTTTCTGCATAAGAAAAAACCAAATCCCGCAACAAATAGAGAAATTTGACAAGGCTCTCAAGTTCATATTCAAAGACGGCGCATTTTTCCTCAACCGATTGATTTTGGAGAAACTCTGCGAAGATTTGGGCATGAAATTCAGAGATGAATACGTCTCTAATTTTGTTAACTCTGTCTCAGAGATGAGAAAGATGTTCTATGAAAAAGAATCTCTGTTAGTGACCACGAACTTCAATGAAGTTGCAGCAATAGAAACCGTAGAAGGAGGTGAACGCACCTGAACTACAAAGCAAACGTCTTGGTTATTGACGACGATGAAGGCATACGGAAAACGCTTTCGAGAATTCTAGAAAAAGAAGGCTATGTAGTGGAATCTGTTGACAATGGCAAACAGGCCATCGAGGCTTCGAAGAGATGGTCTTTCAACATCGCGTTGATAGACATTAAACTGCCTGACATGGAAGGAATTGGGCTTCTAGAAAAACTGAAAGACGCTGAACCAAAAATGGCCAAGATCATAATAACAGGGTATCCGTCTCTGAAGAGCGCTATTGAAGCAGTAAACAGGGGCGCTGACGGGTACGTGCTAAAGCCATTTGACGTCGGCAAATTGCTAGCAATGATTGATAAACAGTTGAAGAAACAAAGAGAATCGTTGAAGCTGTGCGAACGGAAGGTCACGGACTACATTGAGACGCGTGTGAAACAAGTTGAGCTTCAAAAATGGCGGAAAAGGGCACGTTTTTTCTCTTGAACCTAAATGTTTAGAACGCTTGTTTTCTGAGCCTCTGAGAAAATTGATGTGATTATCGCTTGTATGTGGTTTTTTGTGCCGCAAAGTTGGTTCAAGAGCCTTTCTCCGTCACTTGTGAGCGTGTAAATCCTTTTCCCTCTGTTGTCCGTTCCCTCTATCAGGTTTTGACGTTCCAAGGAGTACAGTAGAGAGTAGACGGTTCCTGGGCTAGGCAGCATGTGGAATCTCTTGTGGAGAAATTTTATGACATCATATCCGCTTATTGAACTGTTGTTTTTCAAGTGCTTGAGAATAATGATGTCGAGGAAGTTTTGAACAACTCTGCGGTTGAACATGTATGCTGTTTTTGATTCCAAAACCGACGCCTCTTCGAAATCTATATATCTTCTAGAATATAATTCTATGTGTTTGTGACGTCACAGTCACACATAACATGCTGATATATCGTTGGTAAGCAAAATGAGCCAAAACAAAACAAATAAGAACAACTTGTTCTCCGGACGGTTAACACAGAAACCAGAGAATCGTGATCCTAGCACCGTCGCAGATGTCGATGTCAATCAGTTTACCAAGGTCCTCATGGAGAACTTGAAAGACGCCATAGTGATCGTTGACCTAAAAGGGAGAGGACTATTTGCTAACAAAGCGGCCGAAAAACTGGCAGGTTACAACAAAAAAGAAATGCTTGGCAACAGCATCAGAAAAATAATCCTCCCACAATACTGGCGACTTTGTGACAGACTCACACAACTAGCTCTCAGTGGAAGAAGTGTTCCCTATTGTGAAATGGCAATACGAAGAAAAGACGGAAAAATCATCGATGTTGAAACTGGTGGACAGCTTGTCAGAAGCAAGAATGGCAGTATTTTCGGAATACTCATAATAACAAGAGACATATCCAGAACAAAAAAAGCTGAAACATCACTTAGAGATAATGAAGAGCGTTATCAGAACCTTTTTGAGAATTCTCCAAATTCGCTTTTGGAGCTGGATTTTTCTCAAATCAAAAAACATATAGACGATCTACGCGACTCTGGCGTTCACGATTTTTCCTCATATTTTGAGAAACACCCTAATGCAGTTTCGGATTTTGCACGGATGATCAGAATAATAGACGTGAACAGCACCGCTCTTAGAAGGTATGGCGTTCGTACCAAAGAAGAGTTGCAGAAAAACTTGCTGAATATTCTATCGGAGGAATCATGCGTAACGTTCAGACAGGAACTTATCGCCATTGCTGAAGGAAAAACAAAATTCGAGAGTGAAGCTATTACACAAACTCTGAAGGGAAAAAATAACAGCATAGTGATAATGTGGTCCACAGCTCCTGGATATGAAAAGACATACTCGCGAGTTTTTGTCTCACTAAACGATGTATCAAAATGCAAACAAATGGAAGAGGCGATGAAGCGTTCAGATGAAAGATTCAAGAGTCTAGTTGAAAGCTCAGGATTTGGCGTTGCAATCACCGACTTTGACGGCAGATTCACATTTGTTAACAAAACGCTCTGCAGAATGATTGGTTATTCCAAAAAAGAAATCATCGGGAAGAATTTTCCAGATTTTCTCCACAAAGAGGATGAACCAAAGATTGCATCTATCTTTCTTGATGCTTGGGCGCATCCTGATGGGAAACCGCGTCTCGAGTTCAGAGCCATCCACAAAAAGGGTCACACTGTGCACATGTATTCTACGCCGACTTTTTACAGGATTAACGGAAGAATAGCTGGATTTAGCGCGATACTAGTGGACATCACGGAGCACAAGAAAAAGGAGCGCCTGATCCACGAAAACCGAGAGAAATTTGAACGTCTTTTTTTCAACAATCCTGAAGCCGCTGTCTACGTTGACTCTGACTTCAGAATTCTCGAGATAAACTCACGTTTTACTAAGCTCTTCGGATATGCTTTAGATGAGATAGCTGGCAAGCATATTGCAGAAGTGATAGTGCCTAACGATCTTGTAGAAGAATCTGAAATACTGGGCAAAAAGTCACGACAAGGATACGTCAATCACGATACTAATAGAAAAAGAAAAGACGGAACTTTGATACCGGTTTCAGTTTCAGCGGCTCCCATAATTGTGAATGAGCAGCTTTTAGGCTACATCGGTTTGTACAGAGATATAACGGAAAGAAAGAAGGCAGAGCGGGCTTTAAAAGAATCCGAAGAGAGATTCAGAGGAATCACTGAAAGAAGCTTCGACGTTATTGCAACACTAAATCCTGAAGGAATAATCACATACATCTCTCCTTCAGTAAAAAGAATGACTGGCCGTGAGCCAAAAGAAATCATCGGAAAACCCTTCCATAATTTCTTTGCGCAAAAAGAATCCCCCGTTATAACTCAATTGCTTAAAGAAACACTAAACGGCAAAGTCTTTGAGAATCTCCAATGTGAAATCCCGCGAAAAGATGGGACTATTATTACAATAGAGGTCAGCGGTTCGAGGGTCCTTGCAGATGGAAAAGTAATAGGAGTCCAAGGAGTAGGCCGCGACATCACTGAACGCAAGAAAGCCCAAAATGCTTTGAGAGAAAGCGAAGAGAGATACCGTAATCTCGTTGAGAACATTCCGGAGGTAGTATACTGTTCTGAAATCAGTGAAAAGCCGAAACTAGTGTTTTTGAGTAAGCGCATAGAGGAGATTACAGGTTACCCATGTGAAGGGTTCCTGCGCGATTGGCATTTCTGGGGTAAACTTGTTCATCCAGATGATCGAGAAAAGATGCACAGTGAAATGCAGAGAGCCATTAGCAGCAACTCCTGTTTCAATTGTGAATACCGATTGCGACACAAAGACGGAACCGAACGTTTTGTGATGGATCTTGCAATACCACTTAAAGCCGAAGGAGGCGTTCAGCTATTCCAAGGCATATTGATAGATATCACCGAGAGAAAAGAGTTGGAAGAAAGGTTATCAACCTTAAACTTTTATGGTGGAAAACTGAATACCGTCAACAGCTTTGAAGAAGTCTTCGAGTTGGTTCTCGACGCAATGGATAAAATATTAGGTTTTGGCTATGCTGAAGTAAACCTCAACGATGAGGGCACGCTTCGCGTTGTAAGTCAACGCGGATACAAAGGGTCGATATACAACTTACGCTTAGATTCAGAAACGATTGGAATTGTAGGGAAAGCGGCAAAACTGCGTAAGCCCATATTGGTTTCTGATGTGAGAGCTGATAAAGACTATATCGCAGGTTATCCTGGTGCTTTGTCTGAACTTGCAGTTCCCATAATGGGTGAGAGTGAAGTCTTAGGAGTTTTGAATGTAGAAGGCACAGAACTAAACGCATTCGACGAAAAAGACATCACGTTACTCGAGATATTGGCTTCTCACACTGCAACTGCTCTCAGCAACCTGAGAAGAAGAGAAGTTATAAAGGAAGCTTTGAGGCAAGCTAGGGAATCAGAGCAAAAACACAGAGATCTTTTTGAAAACGCTCGAGATCTAATTCTAACCACAGACATTGAAGGGCATATTACGTCAGTAAATAGGGTTCTTTCGGAAACAGGTTATGACAGAAGCGAAGTGATAGGTCAGAGTGTTTTCAACTTTGTCTCAGAAAAAAATGTTCAAGATTTGCGTGCTAGTTTTCAGAGGCTCTTTGATGGAAAATCTGCAAAAGGTGAGCTTCAAATCAAGAGCAAAAGAGGAACCGAGGCAACTGTTGAATACAATGGAAACGTGATAAAGCAAAATGGCGAAGTTGCTGGTTTTCAGGTAATTGTGAGAGATTGCACTCAGAGAAAACAAATGGAGGAAAAGTTGAAGCAATACTCCACCAACTTGGAGGAACTCGTAAAGAAAAGGACTGAAGAACTGCTAGAATCTGAGAGGAAATACTCCATTCTGGTCGAAGAATCGAGCGATGGAGTTGCGATAATCCAAGATGGAAACATCGTTTTTATCAATAAAAGAGGTCTTAATCTGTTACAATATTCAAAAGATGAAGTTATCGGGACTCCTTTTGAAAAATTCGCAACTAAACAGTATCGCAGACTCGTAAAAGAGAGATGCAGGCCTCACACGAAACAGGAAAATGCTCCACCAACTTATGAAGCCAGTATAGTGACAAGGAAAGGCGAGGAGATTGTCACAGAAATCTGTGCGAAAACCATCCGCTACAAAGGTCAACCTGCCGTTCTCTGCGTGTTTAGGGACATACACGAAAGAAAACAGGCTGAGGAACAGCGCCGAAGACTGGAGAAAATGGCTATAATCGGCGAAGTGGCAACAATGGTTGCCCATGATCTGAGAAACCCTCTGACAGCAATAAGAAACGCCGGTTACTACATAAAACGGGCTTGCCCGCATCAGGCCAATGCTGAGTGTGGGGACGTTTTGGAAATGTTGAACATAATTGAGCAAGAAACCATTTTCGCTGACAACATAATCAACGATCTTCTCGGCTTTACAGCAAAGGAATCGGCGCAGAAGCAAAAACAAGACATAAACAAGTTGCTGGAATCTTCCTTGAACAGGCTTAGCATACCTAGTGGTATAGAAATCGAGAAGAATTTCTCAAAAGATGCAAACGTGGTCGTCGACGGCAAACAAATTGAAAGATTGTTTGTGAATCTGATAAGAAATGCTGTGCAAGCAATGTTCGAAGGTGGGAGATTAACTATTACTACTAGAAAAGAAGAAAATCAATTGACCGTGGAGATAGCCGATACAGGTGTGGGCGTACCTAAGGAAAACATGAACAAACTATTTCAACCATTATTCACCACAAAGTCAAAAGGCATAGGATTAGGACTCGCCATCAGCAAGAGAATCGCGGCGCAACATGCAGGAACAATCGATGTTACAAGTGAAGTTGGCAAAGGCACCACATTTACTTTGAGGCTGCCTATCGTTTTGGAGGCTGCAAGCAAATGATTGATCAGATCAAACCAAACGTGCTGATAGTTGATGATGATGAGTCCATTTGCAAGACACTCTCAGCTATACTTACTGCTGAAGGTTATCAGACGACAACTGCCAACGGGGCGAAAGAGGCCTTAGAGAAGGCTGCAAACCAGTTCTTCAATATTGCGTTGCTTGACATAAAACTGCCTGATATGGATGGCACGCAGTTGCTTGCTAAGCTGCAGGAAATTGCCCCCAAGACCAAGAAAATCATTGTAACAGGCTATCCTTCATTGAAGAACGCGGTTGAAGCGCTCAATTTTGGCGCTGATTCGTACATAATGAAACCGATAGATCCTTCGGAATTATTGAAAACAATCAAAGCCAAGCTCATTGTACAGCAGAATGATGAGGCGATTACAAGAAGAAAACTGACAGAATGGATTCAAATGCAAAGCCGAAAAAGCGGTTCAAGTTTCCAAGTTTTTCTGGAACAAACATCACGCGATCTTGTAGACTTCGGATTGACAAAAACGCAAGCAAAAATATATGTCACGTTGGTCTCCTTGGGTGTCGCCTCCGCCTCGGAAGTAGCTGCTCTCTCAAAGATTCGAAGGGAAGAAGTCTATAGAATAATTCCAGAACTTGAGAAGCGAGGAATAATATCGAGAAAACTGCAAACGCCAAGAAAGTTTGCTGTAGCCAATCCTGAAACTGCTATCGAAATCTTGACTAAAACGAAACTTGAAGCCATGAGAGACGAAATCGACAAAGTCGAAAGAAAACGAACTGAAATAGTGTCAAAGCTCAAGGCAATAGAACTGCCTGTCGAACAGAATGCAACATCAATTGAAGTAATCTCTCAAAGAAATCAAGCATATGCAAGGCTCACTGAAATAGCACAAAATGCCAGCAAATATCTTGATATAGCTGCAAAACTTGAGAATTTGATTCTTGTTTACTCTAATCGTCCCAAAAATGTTACAGATCGGATTATTAAGAAAGTGAAAATGCGCATAATAACTGAAAGCCATGGCTATGAAGGATTGGCAAAAGAACTTGTGACTGCATCAGAAGCAAACGGAAATTCGGTTGAACTAAGATTCGTCGAACGATTACCTTTTAGCCTCATAATAGCGGATGACACTGAGGCAATGTGGGGCGAAGGACAACCGACGACTGAAGATTTTCCTGTATTTTGGGCAAATGATCCAACACAAATCGCAATACTCAAAATGTCCTTCGAAAATCTCTGGAATGAATCGACAGACAAACGTCTTTCAAAGAAAACAGAATGAGCAAAAAGATTGTTTAGCGTGCTAGAGAATCGTTGTATTGAGATATGTCGGACTCTTGAAGAATTTCCCTTCTCTTAACTATTTCAGCAAAATCCACGAAATCACCGCCAACTATCTTGAGTTTAGCTTCAATGCTCCTTCTTTGAACTTCTATAACATTGTATGAGTTGCAGAAAAAGCCTCTCAGCTTCTCGCATGACACGCTGCCTGCATGCACCACAAGCATATTCTCCATTTTCCATCTCCAAGGCCTGTGACGGTGTCCACAAAGCACCAGATTTGCCTTCGACTTCACCAAGCTTCTCAGCACATCGCCCGCATCCACTATCGTTATTTGATCCGCACCCGTGTCTGGAACTGGTATTATGTGATGGTGTATTGCCACTATCTTGACTCTGTCTTTGTATCTCTCCAGAGTATGTTCAAGCCACAAGTTTTGCCTATTACCCACTTCACCATCGTCTCTATCTGGTCTGGCCGAGCTGAGCACTATTATGGTTGCTTCGTCAATTTCTGTTATCTGTGAGAACGAGAAGAATTCTTTGAAAAGCAAATAGCCTGTGGAGCGGTAATCGTGGTTTCCGCTCACATATATTATCTTCTTTGTTTTCAGCTTCTTTAGAGCATTTGAGGCTGCCTTGAACTCTGAAATGATCCCGTTTTCAGTCAAGTCGCCTGTTACCAGTACCACATCAGGGTTTATTTCGTTGATTTCTTTAACTGCGGTTCTGAAGCTTTCCTTGTTAAGCATCGGGCCGAAATGAATGTCTGAAATTTGGACAAGCAACATTGTCGTTATTCTCTGCTGGAGAGTATCACGATATAGTCCGCCGTGTCAGCACACATGTCCGCAGCTTGTTCAATGAACTCTACTAAATCATCGAATATGACCATGGCACCACAGTTCATCTCTTCTCCGTACTTCACGAATAAACCTTTAGTTTTGAAATAGTAGCCATCAAGCTCATGTTCAATCTCATCAACTTTCTCGGCGCCTGCGATAGCTTCTTGCGGGTTTACTGTTATTTTCTCGATGCTTCCTCGAAGAGCTGAAGCGCAGCCCACAAGTAGCGTTGTCATGTGCACGGTGTTCTCACAGAATTCTCTCGGAATTTTGGCGTCCGTCAGCATTTTAATGCATCTTGCAGCGTCTTTAACGTGATCCGCAAGTGTGTCTAATCTTTTGACGAGATGAAGTATGTCTTCGCGGTAGTCTGCGACCAATGCGGCTCCTTTTGACAGTTCTTTGAAGACTTCCATTCGGAGCCTATCCACTTCTTCTTCAGCCTTGAACAGGTTTTGAATATGTTGTGCCGCTTCTTTTTTCTGTCCTTCTGAAGTGCTACGGATTGCTTGGTTGAGAAGGGTTACAGTATCAAGAGCTTTCGTTATCTGTTCTTGAGCTATATCAAGAGCTTTCGTTCTGCGTCGTTTTTCGAACCATGCAAAACTTTTTTTCTCCAAACCACTTGTCTCCTGTTCATATTATTCTTTCCAATTCATTTATAATATTTTTTAAGGCTCTCTTGTTTTTGATGCAGCTGAAGAGTATTGTTACTATACAGTTCTCGTCAATCATCTTTCTTTTCGCTTGTCCAATGGGCTTTCTGTTCGCCTTTTCCTGTAATGATATGTTCTTTTTTGAAAATTGGAGCTTCTTTCTTGTATCTTTCCACAGCTTCCTCCAAAACTGGAAAAACGTCTCTGCGATGTGAGCCTGCAACTAAAACGTATACAAGGTCCTCACCTACGTCAAATTCACCGAGCAAATGGTGAATCTGGACATCAACTATGCCTGGTCTTTTCCGCAAGTCACTGCAAATACTGGCCAAGACCTCGTTTGCCTTATCTTCATATGCTTCCAGCATCAGCCGTTGGACCTCTTCACCTTCTTCCGTGCTTCCACGCACAACACCGACAAAAGTAGCGATAGCACCTGCCTTACGGAAACCGGTCTTCTTTTTCATCACATCAATTGTATCTTGAAGAGAAAACGCTCCCTTTTCATGAACTCCTGATTTGCTAGACATCAAAACCACTAATCCAGAGAAATGTCTCACTATCGTCTTGTTAACGGTTTCTATTTAGCATGTTGCCAAGATTCTCGAGGGTTCTATTGTATTCTGCTAATCTTTGATGCGCTTCCTTCAATGTTGTCTGTACAAAATTAACCTCATCATTCGGCCTAGCTTGTCCAAGCGTGCAAAGGTCAGAGGCTATGGCCACTGCGATCTTTGGGTATCCTCCTGTTGTCTGCGCATCTCTCATTATGAGAATTGGTTTTCCGCTTTTGGGTACCTGAATTGCCCCAG
>CAZHWL010000009.1:0-11634 GCA_964536035.1 uncultured Candidatus Bathyarchaeia archaeon
TGACGGTTACATGTTGCCCTTTTATTCCCGCTAGTGCTGGAAGGAGGTGGGAAAGCAGTTGTTCTGCACTGCAAGGTCTTACCGTACCGTTTGAACTAGTCAGAAACCAACCTTCCTGTTCTTTTCTAAATTTCTGTAGCCATCTATCTTTAAACATGATGTAGATTGTGCACTCATCATTCTTCAACCGAATTCACCAATCCCCACGGTATCCTTCGGTTCAGCTATAGCTTTTCCGCAAAGCCGAGGGTTTGCTGCTGCTTAAAGAAAGAAACACGCCAATTCCTATAGGCTATTAGTTACTCCACAACTACATTAAATCGCATGAAGGGCTTGAAGGAAAGACTCCTAGCGAAGTTTGCGGAATGGAAAACAATGTGAAGAACGTGGTTAGCTCTCAAAAATGCAGGCCACCGTTCTTAAATGAAATCATGAAAAGCTTTACTGTTTCTGGAATATCCATCCATCTGCATCTGAACGCTTGATGTATCCTGCGTTTCAAGTAGGATTTGAGTATGTCTGCGAGAAAGACGGGCTAATGTTCCTGAGGAAGAGAAAATAAGGTGTTATGGTGAAATCTAAGGATTTATCGCTATTTTAATATCGCTTTTCGATGTTGTAAGTATTTCAAAAGCATCTTTGATTTTTTCGAGCCCCATTCGCCTAGTGATCAGAGGTCGAACGTCAATCGCTCTGGACGAGATCAGGCTTAGAGCTTTTCTGAAATGTAATGGTGTAGTGTGAAATGCTCCCATGATAGTCTGTTCGCCATAGTGAAGCATTTCGGCATTCACTTTAATTTCAGTGCCCGGTGGGCAGCCTCCAAATTCTAACACGGTTCCGCCTTTTCTGGCAAGTTTTAATGCTTGTTCCCAAGTGGCAGGCAAGCCTATGGCTTCAATCACGACATCTGCTCCATATCCGCCGGTGAACTGTTTCACTGCCTCAACGACATTTTCCTCGCCACCGTTAATAGTTAAGTCAGCACCAATCTTCCGGGCAAATTCCAGCCGCTCATCTACAAGGTCAATCATGATCGCTTTCTCAACGCCTAGCTTCTTCGCGGTTAAAAGATGTAACAGTCCTATTGGTCCAGCGCCAATTATGGCAACTGTGTCACCAAGCTTCACTTTTGCCTCTTCAACGCCATGAAGCACACATGCTAGAGGCTCCGTAATTGCCGCTTCCTCAAAAGAAACATGCGGCGGAATCTCTTGCGTATTAACCAACACCATTCGTGCAGGAACCTTAATGTATTCGGCATAAGCTCCCCAAAGCCAAATCATGTTCTCGCACAGATTGTACTTACCTCTCTGACACATAGCACAGTGCAGACAAGGCGCACTGTTACCAGCACGGATACGCATACCCTTCTCTGGCCACTCCAAATCCTTGCCAACTTCAACCACTTCACCAGCCCATTCGTGTCCGAAGATAGTTGGAAGTTTGATCACCTTTTCAACATAGCCACGCTGAAAAATTTTCAAATCTGTGCCACAGGTCGTCGCTGCGCCAACCTTAACCAAGACCTCTCTAGACCCTACCGTGGGTACTTCAACATCTTCTATCCTCAGATCCTTCACGCCATACAACATAGCTGCTTTCAAAACTTGTCACCCATTCACCACAACAACTTTCAGACTCTCTTTACTCTCCAAAGCAGTTTCAAATGCCTTCGCAGTATCTGCAAGCTTGAACCGGTGAGTAATCAAACTCTTTGCTTTCAGTCTGCTAGAACTGATTAAGTCTAGAGCTGCTTTTGTCTCCAGATGAGAAGTCGAGTAAGACGGAATTATCTGAATTTCTCTGAAAAAAAGCTCCTTCGGGCTAACCTGCAAATAGCTTCCGGGTGTGGTAGGTGCAAAAACGCAAAGCTTGCCACCTTTTCGACAGACTTCAATACCCGCCTTGTAAGCCTCTAGACTAGGCGCAGAAACAATTGTCACGTCAGCGCCTCTTCCATCAGTTTCAGCCTTGACGATTTCTACGAAGTCCTCCTTTTTTGGATTAACCGCGACGTCTGCACCAAACGCTTTGGCCATCTTCAAGCGGTAGTCAAACAGGTCGCTGCAAATTATCTTTGCAGAACCATAAATCTTAGCCAATGCTGCATGAATTATGCCTGTTGCACCTAACCCAATGATTGCCACTGAATCTCCAACGCTCAAGCCACATTTGTTAAGCGCCCGAATACAACACCCTACAGGCTCTATCATAGTGGCTTCATCAAACGATAAACGGCTCGGCAGCTTCAGCGTGTCTATTTCAAGATTTGGAGCTGGAACTCTGAAGTACTCTGCGAATCCTCCTGGATCAATGTTGGTTTCGTGGAACTGTTCACAGAGTGTAAAGTCGCCTCGTAAGCAGTAATGACATTTCATGCATGCCACGTGATGGTGCACAAAAACTCTGTCGCCTACATCAAAGTCTTTTACCTTCTTTCCTTTTTTGACTATTATTCCTGTTGGCTCGTGTCCAAGCACAAGTGGGGCACGGCTCTCAAGATACCAGTCCATCAGGTCTGATCCGCAGACCCCGCAAGCTTTCATTTCCACTAGTGCTTCATTCTCTTGAATAGCTGGTGTAGGCGCTTCTTCAATTCGTATATCATGAGCGTTATAGTACCTAGCAACTTTCATGGGGATTCAATGGTTTGTCTGTCATCAAACACTTAAGACTTTCCGAAACACAAACAATGACCGCGAAATAATAAGCAACACAACAGTAATTTTTCGAAACAGCCTTTTGATACGTGGTTCAGCAGTATAGAAGTATCTTCTCGAAACCTTTTATAATTGACTCGCGACCTTCATATTCATGAAGCCACAGGAAAAAGCTTGGAAGATCGAGAAAACCGCAGGATACTTGTTGCTAGCAGTAGGTTTAATATTCATAATTCTTCCAGCCTGTCTAGCCCTCTGGGTATTCTTGAATGGAGCACAGGTTCCGCAACTTGTCCCTGTCCCAGTAGCGCAAGAAGCCGAACTCACAAAATCCATAGCAACGTTCAGCAATGTATGCCTGATATTCTTCATTTTCATCATAATGGTGTGGGCAGGCTCAATTGTCTCAACCCGCGGCGTGACACTGGTAAAAGACGTTAAACTCAAATTAGTCAAAAAAAGCCTAGACGAAGCAACTGACGCAATAAACAAAGAAGAAACAGAAAGAGATTAACCTAATTCTCAGCGCGAACGCTTTTTTCAAGTTTTTCCTTTATTTTTCGAAGGAACTCAGAAGCAGGCACACCATCAATTACTCTATGATCATACACGAGGCTCAGAGCCATCAAAGGCCTAATTTCCACCTTACCGTTAACAGCTACTGGCTTCTCAGCTATCTTGCCTACGCCCAGAATCGCTGCTTCCGGAGGATTGATAATAGGTATAAACAAATCCACTCCGTACATGCCCAAGTTCGTTATTGTAAACGTACCGCCCGAAATTTCTTCCTTAGACAGTCTTCCGTCTCTTGCTTTACTACTCAATTCCGTAATTCTTCTGTCAACCTCAGCCAACTGTTGCTTGTCAGCATGATGAATGACCGGCACGATCAGACCATTATCAGTTGCAACTGCAACGCCCACGTTTATTTCTTCGAAAATTTTTATCGTGTCACCTTCCAGCGTAGAATTGACCATGGGATGCTCTGCGAGTGCCTCTGCAACCGCTTTAACTAGAATGGCCGTGTAAGACACGCCCGATTTTTTATGCAACTGTTCAGCGCTTGACATGTCAGCCTCCATCAGCACAGTGCTGTGAGGCGCTGTTCTAAAGCTCAAAGAAAGTCTCTCTGCAGAAGTCTTCCTGTATCCAGTAAGCTTGATTGTCTCTTTCACTTTAGGCGTGGCTTGACCAGACGTTCTTATGTGCTGCTGAACATCTTCTTCGCTTATTCTACCCTCAGGTCCGCTCCCTTTCACTGTAGATAAGTCGATTCCATGCTCTCTTGCCAATCGTTTAGCTGCAGGCGATGCAATAATGTTTGGTTCAAGCTTTTCACCAATTTCTCCGACTTCACTCTGCAGATCCGCTTCAGAAAACGGCTCGTTTGGCGCAGTGATTACGGCGAGAACGTCGTTGACTGGCACATCTCGGCCTTCTTCCACCAATATCTTCCGCAAGATTCCCGAGGCAGGCGCTTCCAAGTCATAAGTGGCTTTCTCAGACATTATCTCTACTACAGGCTCGTCCTTTTGCACTGCATCGCCTTCTTTTTTATACCATTTCCCAACAGTGCCTGCTGTCATTGTCAAGCTCAGCTTGGGCATAACAACCTTTGTCACCAAATCACATCACTTCTTTTATCGCCTTTGCTATTCTCTTTTCATCAGGGATAACATATTGCTCCAGAGGTGGGCTAAAAGGGATAGGCGTGTCCAGTTCGCACACTCTTTTGACAGGAGCATCCAAATAGTCTAAAGCTTCCTCCGCCACCACCGCCGCAATTTCTGCTGCTACGCCAGCAGTTCTGCAATCTTCGCTTACAATCACTATCCGTCCGGTTTTTTTCACCGATTTAACGATGGCCTGTCTATCTAATGGCGTTAATGTTCTCGGATCAATGACCTCCACGCTCAAACCTTCTTTCTGAAGAGCTTCCGCTGTTCTCAGAGCTTTGTGAACCATATATGAAGTGGCTACGACAGACACGTCTGAGCCTTCTCTTTTCACATCAGCCACCCCGAAAGGAATTGTGTATTCTTCCTCAGGAACCTCTCCCTCAACAGGGTACAGCAGTTTGTGTTCGCAGAAGAAAACAGGATTGTTTCCACGTATAGCCGTCTTCAACAAGCCTTTTGCATCGTAAGGTGTTGAAGGCATGGCCACGAAAAGGCCTGGAACATGCATGAACCACGCTTCCAAGCTTTGAGAATGATGAGAGGCAATATTTACGCCAGCACCGAAAGGCGTTCTAATCACTAGAGGACATTTCGCTTGGCCGCCAAACATGTAGCAGATTTTGGCTGCTTGATTGGCAATTTGGTCCATAGCCAAGGCGGTTAGGTCTCCGAACATTATTTCTGCAACTGGGCGCATCCCGGTTATTGCTGCGCCAACGCCTGTGCCGATTATTGCAGATTCGGATATTGGTGTATCCCTTACCCGTTCATCTCCAAATTCTTCAGCTAATCCTTCTGTGACTTTGAAGGCTCCACCCCAGAATTTTCCGATGTCTTCACCGAGCAAAAAAACCGTCGGGTCTCTGCGCATCTCTTCTCTCAGAGCTTCACGAAGCGCTTCTCGATAGGTTATTTTCCGCATCTTTCGTCTTCCACCTATGCGTACACGTCTTCTAATGCTTCTTCAGGTGCTGGATAAGGGCTTTCTAACGCGAATTTCACAGCATCATCGATTCTGCTAGTGACTTGCGCTTTGACGGACTGCAGTTCTTCCTCTGTCAGAACGTGATTCTGTAGAAGATAGTCCTCAAAACGTTTGACAGGATCTCTGCGCAGCCATTCCTCTACCTCTTCTTTCGGCCTATATCTGGCTGGGTCAACGCGCGAATGACCTCGACGTCGATAAGTCTTGCATTCGATCAAAGTTGGCCCTTCGCCTTTTCTTGCAAGCTGAACAGCATCTCTTGCTGCCTCGTACACGGCTACGACGTCATTTCCATCAACACTCTTCCCCTGGATGCCATAAGCTGCCGCTCGCTTGGCGACGTCTTCAACATTCATAATTCTGGATTGCCGGGTTCCCATAGCGTACAAATTGTTTTCACAGACGAAAACTACAGGAAGCTTCCAAGCTGACGCCATGTTGAGACTTTCATGAAACGTTCCCTGATTGGACGCTCCTTCTCCAAAGAAACAAACCACAACTTGATCAGTTTTCCTAAGTTTTGCAGAAAGCCCGGCTCCAACGGCTATGGGTAAACCTGCTCCAACTACGGCTGTTGCGCCAAGCATCCCTATACTGAAGTCGGCAATGTGCATTGATCCGCCTTTTCCTTTGCAATAGCCTGTTTTTTTGCCTAGAATTTCGGCCATTGTCCGTTTCAGATCAGCGCCTTTCGCGATACAGTGTCCGTGTCCTCTGTGCGTACTCGTGATGTAGTCAGTTCTGTTTAGAGCGCTACAGGCGCCGACTGCTACTGCTTCTTCTCCAGCGTAAAGATGAATTGTTCCAGGGACAAGGTTCTGGCCGTACAACTCGAAGACTTTGTCCTCAAAAAACCGGATCTCAATCAGCTTCTCATGCATTTCAACAAGTTTTTCTCTTGTCAAACTGTGCGCCATCTGTTTTCACGCCAGCAACCATTTGGTTCATTCCTTATAGACCTCGACCCTTTTATATTGATTTGTGATTCTTCATATCGAAAGAAGATGACCATGAGCCGAAGTTGCCGACTAGCAATTGCTGCATTATGCATAGTTTTTGTCCTCTTCGCCAGTTCTCCTAATGTGCTTCTTATAAAGGCAACGCAAGGCATGGAAGAATCTTTCCTAAAATTTGAAGTCAACAACGTCTTTGCAGGATACCTCAACCATTCTATCAACATAACCAATCCTTCTTCTCAGAATGTTCAAGATGGCAAGCTCATTGTGCCTCTGATCAGAAATGAAACAGCACGGCACCAAGTTGTCCTAACCAACATATCTTCAACAATCGGCCAACCATTCATATCCAGCGACAGCTCAGGAAATCTGTATGCCCACTGGAATGGAATAAGGCTGAACAGGAACCAGAGCCTCACAGTGACAATAAGCTACTCTGTGCTTTCGTTCAGTGTCCGATACATGATTGACGAAAACCGAGTATACGACTACAATACAAGTTTAGATCTTTACGAGAAATATACTGCGCCAGAGCCTCTAATACAATCAAACAACTCTCAAATCATTTCAAAAGCCCACAATGTGACCGACAAATCGACAACGATTCCGGAGAGCGCGTCCAAGATATACTCGTTTGTGACGAAGCATCTTCGATATGTTATACAAGATGAGGAAAGAGGAGCAGTTTGGGCTCTAGAAAACGGTGTTGGTGACTGTTCTGAGTATTCTTATCTTTTTGTAGCAATGTGCAGAGCCATCGGAATCCCGGCAAGAGTGCAGGCAGGCTTTGCTTTTCACTATTCAACTGAAACTCTTGAAGATGGTCACATGTGGGCTGAATACTACTTGGAGAATTACGGTTGGATACCCGTAGATGCTACATGGCAACTCTTTAACATGATAGACTCTAGACACTTCAGCGCAATCGGAAGCATACCTGAAGACACGACTTATACAAACTATGTTTTTGACACCACAACCGACGTACCACTTGAAGACGCTCAAACGGTCGAACTGCAGCCCTATTCATCAACAATCACCGACAATGTCTTTGCCAAAAACACAAAGAAGGCTACAGAAAACCTGAACCAAGCAAAAATCGCGGCGTTCATCGGGAAAACACTTGGAACTTATTGGATTTTCCCCTCAGAAGTGGCGCATGCGGAACAGAATCTTCTTGAAAGCAAAATTCTATTGCAGGAAGCAATTGAACAACTCAACGAGACAAAAGCCACTGAATGCATCCAAAAAGCGTCACAAGCAACACAAGATTTAAACAACATCCTAATCAAAATCTCAACTCTATACATAAGCATTGCATTGATAATCATGATTTCCGCTCTACTCATACTCTTGCGCAAAACCAAGAGATGACATCTGCTAAGGATACTAGCAGAAAAGGTATCTACGCTAGTTACGTGAGAAATCAAAGAAACGTTCGGCAAAGAATATAGACTTTTTCACAAAAGATTAATGCACAATGAACTCATCAATCAAGTATTAGAGAGGTTCCTCATGCAAAAATCATATTCAAAAGTGCTGGGCATCGTAGGAAAACCCAACACGGGCAAATCTACTTTTTTCAGCGCAGCAACTCTGGCACCTGCCGAGATCGCCAACTATCCCTTTACAACGATTAAACCAAACAGAGGAGTCGGTTACGTTCGCACCCCATGCGTCCACGAAGAATTTAACGTTAAAGACACGCCTGCCAACTCGCTCTGCCTTGACGGAATAAGACTCATTCCCATAGAGTTCATCGACTGCGCAGGCCTAGTTCCTGGCGCGTGGGAGGGAAGAGGCTTGGGCAACCAGTTTCTCGATGAAATCAGAAAAGCAGATGTTCTTTTACACATCATTGACGCTTCAGGCGGAACGGACAGTGAAGGAAAACTGTGCAGAGCAGGAGAACATGACCCGTTGGAAGATGTAAAGTTCTTGGAACATGAAATAACCATGTGGATGGCAAGCATTCTCAAGAAAGATTGGGCAAAAATCGCGCGCACGGTTGAAGCGGAATCAAAGAATCTTTTCTCGATGCTGGAAGAACGACTAAGTGGATTATCAATAAGGAAAAATCACATCCTTGAAGCTGCAAGGCGAACAAAGCTGAACACTGATAAACTCGCAAGCTGGAGTGAAGACGACTTCCTGCGGTTTGTGGACGCTTTGCGACAGATAGCGAAACCAATGATCATAGTTGCAAACAAAATGGACGTACCATGCGCCAAGGACAATCTGGAAAAGCTGAAAAAATCCGGCTACATCGTTGTTCCCAGCTGTGCCGAAGCAGAGCTTGCCCTAAGAAGAGCAACGGAAAAACAGCTTATAGACTATAAACCAGGCGACTGCAACTTCAAAATACTTAACCCCGAAAAATTGAGTGAAATCCAAAAGAAAGCATTGGAAACAATACGCGACAAGATCTTGTTAAGCGATGGTTCAACAGGTGTTCAGGAAGCAGTCAACACGGCGTTCTACAAGCTCTTGGACATGATCACGGTGTATCCTGTTGAAGACATTGAGCATCTAGCTGACCACAACGGCAGAGTGCTACCTGATGCCTACCTTGTGCCTTATGGAACGACGGCGCGCCAACTGGCCTACATAATCCACACAGAATTAGGTGAAGGCTTCATCTTCGCCATTGAAGCAAGAGAAAGAAAGAGAGTTGGCGAAGACTACGTGCTAAAGGACAGAGACGTAATCTCCATAGTAAGCGCCAAGAAAAGAGCTTGATGCTATTTGCCGAATCGTCTTTTGCGGTTCTGAAATGTCCTTATAGCTCGCAGAAGATCAATCAAGCGGAAGTCAGGCCAGTAAGCATCTAGAAAGCAGAGTTCACTGTAAGCTGACTGCCACAACAGAAAACCGCTGAGCCGTTCTTCACCTGACGTCCTTATGATCAAATCAGGATCCTGCTTGGGCATGTGCGCAGTGTACAAGTGCTGCTCAAAGGTTGTCTCATCAACATCTTCAGGCTTCAATGTTCCTGAGCCAATTTCTTCTGCAATTTTTTTAGCAGCATCAACAATTTCTGCTCTTCCACCATATGCAAGGGCAAAATTCAAAAAATGCTCATTGTAGTCCTTAGTTGATTCTTCTACGTTATGAATGAGCTGCTGCAACTTCTCAGGAAGAAGATTCACTCTTCCGATCACCTTCACGTGAACCTTGTTTTTATGTATGCGCTCGTCTGTAAGAATTTTTTGCAGATTTTCTCCAACGATGCGCATAATCTCCTCTATTTCGTCAGGTAAGCGACGAAAATTTTCGGTAGAAAAAGCATACAATGTTATTGATCGGACATCAAGTTTCAAGCACCAATCTATAAGTTGCTCAACTTTCTGCGCTCCCTTTTCATGTCCAGCCCAAGGATTGAGAGTATTGTCAGATGCCCATCTGCGATTTCCATCCAGAATCACTGCGATGTGGTCAGGCTTCGTGCCATTTTTGACTTGTCGCCAGAGCCATTTTTCGTAGAATTTGTAGGCGCCTATTGTCGACAGGATTGTCTTAAACATTACTTAAACCTCGCATTCCTCAACGCAGTGGCACATACACAAAGTCCATGACGCTTGATCGGAAGGCATCTAACTGTTTCAGTTAAAACTTTCTTTATTTTTGGGAGGGCTTGCTTGGAGATTTCAGACAATTCGCTCACAGTTAAGCGTTCTTGCATGCCTGCTGCCCTGTTAGAAACATAGCAGATGCTTGCATAGCACAGTTCAAGTTCTCTTGCAAGCACAACCTCAGGGAATGCAGTCATGCCCACGATGTCACAGCCATCGTGTCTAAACATTTCAATCTCGGCAGGTGTCTCATAGCGTGGTCCTTCAGTGCACGCTAGAACTCCATGTTCCCACGCGTTCAATTCATTCTTCTTCGCCGTGTCAACCAGCAATCTGCGGATTTCTGGGCAATAGGGCTGGGAAACATCAACATGTGTAACCGGCGCTTTATCATAAAAAGTGCCGCAACGATGTTTAGTGAAATCAATAAAGTCATGAGGAATAACCACGTCGCCCGGGCGGATATTTTTGTCAATTGCTCCCACTGCATTTGTCGCAACTATTCGCTCAACACCAATTTTGTACAATGCGTAAATGTTTGCTCTGTAATTAATCATGTGGGGAGGAACAGAGTGGCGCAGTCCATGTCTCGGCAGAAACACGATTTCTTGTTCAGCGACTTTACCCACGCATAAAGATTTTACCAAACCATAAGGCGTTTTTATTTGGAGTGGTCTAGGATTCCTCAATAGTTCTTCGAAACCTGTACCTCCGATGATTGCGAGCTTAACCTTCTCCAAATTCTTCAACCTGCTCCTCGGTTTCTTGGAAGAATCCTTTGTATGAGCGATGGATCACGAATATAATCAGAACCGAGGCTATGCCTATTAGGATACCTATGACCACATTAAATATGATCGGCTCGTATCCGCTTTCCGGTTTTATTAGAAGGTTGGCTGTTGCTCCAAGAATCTGTCTGGACCATGCAACAGACACAATCAACGCTGTATTACGCAATAATCTTGCATCATGTTCAAGATACCAGCGTATAGCTCTTCCAGTGAGAGCAACACAAATGCCAACAACAATGAGAGTTATGGCATCTCTGATGAAGTATCCTGTGATCTGGGGAAAAACGGTCACCCATCCACTAAGATCGGGTGGGGGTACGCCTGCCGCCACGAAAACAGCGGCACTTGTCCATCCTAGATATACACCTAGCACTATGCACAGAGCGCCCAAGATAAGAGAGAAGTTTGATATTTGCACGCGCAAAGGTGGCGGCGAATATTCTTTTGTCCATCGATAGAAGTTCTTGGCTTGCTTGTCTACCCCAAAACCTTTCACAACCATGACAATGCTCAGGATAAGAATAAAGAAAATCCAGAAAATTGATAGCAGGTTAAAGGTTGAAAGAATTGCAGCAATGAGAATAAGCACGCCTGGCACGCCTAGTACTATCCTAGAATACCTTGTGTCTTCTACAAGAATTTTCAAATATCGCGAGAAGAGAGCAGCTGTTTCCTCAATTGACTCACTGTGCTTCACTACTATTCTGCTCACAGAAGATACAGGCACTCGAGATTGTATCAACGGCAAAACTGCTTCATCCGAGTAGCCATCAACAACCAATATGACTTCGCTTGCGGAAAATGACCTCAGCAACTCGCCCAGTTCAGCCACTATCTTCCGATCGGCACCCACGCCACCGAGTTCGTGGCCAGATATCGTGGCTATCTCAAGAACCTCATCAGGTCTATTCTCCTCTTTCAGCCGATCATAAGTCTTCACTGCTTCAAAGATAGCATTCGCGTCCGGTTCTTCTGGGTCTTTTAAAGC
>CAZHWL010000009.1:11734-17371 GCA_964536035.1 uncultured Candidatus Bathyarchaeia archaeon
ATTTTTGCTTTTGTCTCAGCTCGTTTTTGCTTCAATTCCTGGACTTTTTGGTTCAGCTCGTCACGTTTGACCTTAGACTCGGATATCTCTATTCGCATTGCTTTGAATTTCTCGTTGAGCCTATCTCGCTTTATTATTGCTTCTTCAGCTTCGGCAGCAAATCGATCTTTTTCGTCCTTCAGATTGGTTAGGCGTTTTTGCTGTTCTTCGACGCTTTGATGCTCTGGCAAATAGTCTCCTCTGTGTTCTTTTCATTCAGTAATCTGTTTGATTAGTCTTACTCTTCAGAAAACTTTGAGCATCAGTCGCCGATCGGGTTTTGTCTGTCATCCGGCAGGTTGAGCTATTCGAGTATGATTCTGGCGTCCACTGTCTTTGCTCCTTTCTCATAAACCATTACGGGGTTCAGGTCAAGTTCCTTAATTTCTTGATGTTCGGTCACCAGTTTTGAGGTGTTTACCAGAATCTTCACCAATGCGCCAATGTCTGCTGGAGGAGTGTTCCTATAGCCTTTAAGGAGTGGGTAAGCCTTGACGTCAGATATCATCTCGCGCGCTTCTTCCTCGGTTATTGGAGCTATCCTAAAAGTTACGTCCTTCAAGACTTCGACGAATATTCCTCCCAAGCCAAACATCATTGCTGGACCAAATTGTGGGTCTTTAATCGAGCCAATTATGACTTCTGTTGAGGAAGGAGCCATTTCTTGGACGAGCATGCCAGCAATTCTGGCTTTTGGGCAATGAGTTTTGACGTTTTTCATGATCTGTGCATATGCCTGTTCGACGCTTTTCGCATCTTTCAGGTTCACCACGACGCCGCCAATGTCTGATTTATGGATAATGTCGGGTGAAACGATTTTCAGCACAATTGGGAATCCTATTTTCTCTGCAAATCTAGCGGCTTCTGCTGCGTCTTTGGCGAGCTCAAATTTTGTCACGGGGATTGCGTATTCTGCGCAAATGGCTTTCGCTTCTGTCTCTAGCAATGATTTTCTTCCTTCCTTGATGACGTTGGCGAGAATTTGAGAGGTTTTTTGCGATGTCATCAGTGAAACACCATTTTCTCTTTGGAAGTATGCAATTGATCTTATTTCTTTTTCTGAATATTTAACATAAACTATGCTTCAGGACACCGCAGTTCTACTCTCAAATCCGCTATGGTGGTGGAGGTGGAGGCCAGCCACTTTCATAATACCAAAGCAGTGTATCGTTGTCAGCAACTGCGTATGCATCTGCGCTTATGTCAACGCGAGCCCAGCTATTCATGAATTGATCCCATTTCCACCATACCCACCCGTGAGTGCTGTTCGAGGCGACACCATTTATTGAACTCACGTATACGCCGAAGCCTGAAGCAGTTTCATAGGTCATGTTCCATACGCTTCGCGTGACTTTAAATAGGGTCATGCCAGTCAATGCTTTTGTGTTATTGCTCCAAGAGCGTGTATTATTACCATAGTCTACTCCAAAATTGGAATAAATCGGTACGCCCCCTATCCTATTCATTGTATCTGAATATTGTAGCCAGTAGTATCCTGCGAAGAAAGATGCGATCAGAGCCCATGATGCGAGAAGCATTGAAAAGAGTATCCATCTGTTCTTAAGAAAGGTCACGTTTCTCACCTCCGAAAACGCTTAACAGTGCATTAATTGCTGGAGCAGAACCCAAACTGAAGAAAAGCGTGTTGCTTATGGCATGAATAAAGCCAAACGGTACAAAACCTACTATTAATGCGTAAAGCACATTCCAACCGCTTGTGTAGCCAAAGACAACGTTTGTGATCACGTCGTAGATGAAAGTGAGAAAGAATCCGAGAAGCCCCACGAACACAAAAATTCCGCGGTGCCATCGTCTAGGATTGGCTGCTCCTTCTCTCTTCAGTGCTGTGTGCAGAAATGCTCCGGCAAGACCATAAATTGTCTCAGAAAACATTGTTGAGAGCCATATTGGAAGCGAGAAACCCATTGGATTCAATGAGCCATACACTGCCCAGGACATGGCGCCTACCAAAGCACCTGCAAAGGGACCGAGACAATAGCCGCTCACGAATACTATGAGATCCATTAGCTTGACGTTAAAAATGAATAGCAAGGCGTAATTGGTCCCTATTGAGAGCGCAGTAAGCACGGCCGTCGCCGCGATTTTCTTCGAGTTCATCAGGTTGGATGGATTATCCAGCCAAACATATAATGCTTTCTATGCTTATTCACAGCAACGCCATCAAAGCAAACACCTTAGCATCATCAACCATATTTTTTATCTTTGAATACTCATTCGGTTGATGTGCTGTTTCATCTATCGTGCTCCAGACCACTGCTGGGACGTTAATTTTTCTGAAGAACGCTGCACATGTTCCTCCGCCTATTCCTCCGACTTTGGGCTCGATTCCGCGCACCGTTCGTATAGCTTCTTTCAGATTAGTCACCACTTTAGCATTTGCATCTGTCGGTTTGGGAGCGGGACTTATGCTCAACGGTTCAAATTTTATGCTGGCACCTGTCTCCTTCTCGTATTTTTTGGCAAATTCTTTGATGTTGCTGATTATTTCGTCTATGTCATAATTTGGCAAGATGCGGCAATCAAAGTAAACTAGGTCTTCTCCAGGCATTATGTTCACAGCGTCAACATTTTTGTCTTTTTTCGTAGGCTCTATAGTGCTTCCAGGCGGATCAAAGTATGCATCTTTACGCGAGTATTTATCGTGAAGCATTTTATCCAACGCTAAAGCAAATTGCATTCCAATACGGTGTGCGTTTAGTCCCGTGTGTGGGCGACTGGCATGCGCTTGTTTCCCAATTGTGCGTATTCTGAACCATATTGCACTTTTTTCCGCTATTTCTATAAAGCTACCCTCTTCGTTGCCGCTGTCAGGTACAAGTAGCAGATCATCCTTCTTGAATAAACCCTGCTCTATGAGGTGCTCAATTCCGTATTTGCTCCCATGTTCCTCATCTGAGACAAAAGCTAAAGCAATCGTCCGCTTTGGCTTTATTCCCAATTCCTTCAAGACTTTTGCTGCATATATTGAGGCTACCATGGGCTGCATGTTGTCTTCGCTGCCGCGTCCATAGATCTTTCCATCTTTTATCGTTGGCTCGAAAGGTTTTGTGATAGTCCACAGTGATTCTTCGCCTGCAGGGACAATGTCAAGATGTGTGATTAACCAAAGCTTCTCATCGTCATTTTCTCCTCTATAATAGGCTACGACGTTTGGTCTCCTCTTAGAGGGAACACGCTCGTCTTCGGCGTCAAAACGTTCAATGCCATCAAATCCCATGGAAGCTAAGATTTGCGTCAATTTTTCTGCTTTTTTCAGTTCGCCGTCTCCGCCGTTTTCGGGTCCTATTGCAGGGATTCTGATGAGCTCCATGAGTGTGTTTGCCATTTGATTGGTTTCACTTTCTATCTTGGAAAAAATGTCCTCATTTTGCATCGACAACAGCACCTTAGTGATTTGCTATAGATTGCGATGCTGTAGTCTTTAACAGTTTTGCTGTAGCGTAGAGGATGTTTGAAAAATGGAGCTACGGTTGGTGGTTAGTTGAGGTTCTGTAAAGCCTTTAGTCGTTTGACGATGTTGGGGTGTGTTGAGAAAATCTCCATGACTCTTTCAAGAGTGGTTACTTTTCTTGCTAGAATATCATCCACCAGTTTCTGATCGTTTGACATCATAGCCGAGATGGCCATTGAATCGGTTTCTGCATGATCAGGATCGGCGATGAACAACGCTTTGAAGGCACCAAGGTTTTGTTTCTGCTTTTTGGTTCGCCCCATGTTCTTGGTGACTTGGGCTATTTTAGCAAGTCCCGTGGAAAGTTTCTGTGAACCGTTCTCAACTACGAGTGCACTGTGTCTGTCTGCATAGTATTCGCGCAGTCGACTCAGATAGAGTATAAACATGTTAAGTATCCATGAAAAAGCCATGAAAGCCAAACCAAGCACTGCGCCTCCACTGCCTTCGTTTCTTCGACCTTGGTACCATGAGGACATCATGAACGAGTAGCCAATATAATAGAACAGGGCAGGCAAAAGTGACACGAACATCATCACCTGCACGTCTCTATGTTTCAAGTGGCCAAGCTCGTGACCGAGGACAGCTTCAACTTCTCCTTGATCAAGCGCTTTGAGCATTCCGTCTGTAACAGCGACTCGGTTGCCAGCTATAGGCGAACCATAAGCGAAGGCATTGGGGATAGGTATTTGCGCAAGCATCAGTCTTGGTTTCTTCATTCCGCTCTTTCTACTAATTTCCTCCATCATTGCATGCAGCTTCGGGTTTTCGTCTTCACGTATCTCGCGTATACGATAAAGAGAGTCGATTATGTATGGCGAGATCAACCACTGGAATATGTTGAAAGCCACAACCAAGATACCGAGCGTCACAAAGCTGAATGTGGTGAATAGACTAAGAATAACTGTGAAAACCAGCGTGGAGAGGCTGATTATTATGGCCAGTGTCCCAGCCATGGATAAGCGAAGTTTCCACATACTCATTGCATACACCAATTGATTTCCACGAGATGCTGGGTGCCTTATATTTCTTGCGACGGAAAGAAACAAGTACTAAATCATCTTCCTAGTAACAAGAGCAGTGTATGGAAACTATTGTTGATGATGTGGGCAGTTTTCCGTTGCCACCTCACGTGCGAAGAGAACAATTTGAAAAGGCATACATTCAAGCAAGACAAGCAATGAACATAGGAAAGGATCCGCAAAAAGACGCGTTTTTGTCCGAGAATTTTTGTCAAGTGGTGCTTGATTCCTTCGGAAAAAAATGTCTTACAGGTTTGGATGTAGTTACTTATCCTCAGCACTATGACATGTATAAGCAGTTTTTGGACGTTATCAACAAAATGATGGATAAAGGCACTTACGTGGTTGCATCAGAGCAAGCGTTTATTCCTGAAATACGCATAATTGAAGTTGAAGCAAAGAGGCTCCACGAAGAGACTGGCAAGAAGATTCGCCTCCGTGTTTGCATCACCGGCCCTATGGAGTTGTACTTAAAAGCAGTGGGAACTACCTGCTACAAAGATGTTCTTTTAATGTTTGCTGAAACGGTTAGACGTTTCGCAGAGAATTCAGTGCTCAACTCCAAACATGTTAAGACTGAAGTCGTGTCATTGGATGAGCCAAGCTTCGGTTTCCAAGAAATCTCCACAGACAGAGACGTAATTATCGAGACCTTGGAAAAGGCTTATGCTTTTAGCGGCGTAATCAAGCAAGTGCACCTTCATTCACCAGCAAGAATCACGCATATCTTGAATGTTAAGAACCTTGACGTCGCATCCTTCGAGTTCGGCGCGTCACCCAAAAACATTGAGGGCCTTTCAAAGAAGATGTTTGACAAGGCTGATAAGCAGGTTAGAGTTGGCATAACTCGAACTGATATCGATTCGATTACTGCGGAGCTTCGCGATAAAGGTGTTTCAAAGCCGACGATCGAACAGCTTGTTGAAAATGAGGATACGATACACAGGAGATATGCATTTGTTAAAGCCATGTTCGGAGATCGATTGGCTTTTACTGGACCTGATTGTGGTTTGGGTGGTTGGCCTACGCAAGAATCAGCCCAGCTTCTTCTTGAAAGAACAGTAAGAGCCACAAAAGGTCGTTGAAGTCAATCTTCAAGCAAGC
>CAZHWL010000010.1:0-16299 GCA_964536035.1 uncultured Candidatus Bathyarchaeia archaeon
GCGTTGAGAGCTGGATGCAAGTTTTATGCGAGCTATCCGATGACGCCGACAAATGGTTTGTTGCATTTTATGACATCCAATGAACGGGATTACGGGTTGATTGCTTTGCAGCCTGAGGGCGAAATCGCGGCGATGAACATGGTGGCTGGTGCGGCTTCTGCTGGTGTGAGAGCGATGACTGCTACTTCTGGAGGCGGTTTTTGTCTGATGAGTGAAGGCCTGGGAATGACAGGGATGACTGAGACGCCTATAGTGGTTATGGTTGGGCAAAGACCTGGACCGAGCACGGGGTTGCCGACTTATTCTGGGCAGGGTGATTTGAGATTTGTCTTGCACGCTTCGCAAGGCGAGTTCCCAAGGATGGTGATTGCGCCGGGAGACATTGAAGAGTGTTTTTACGAGACTGAACGAGCTTTCAATTGGGCTGAGAAGTATCAGCTTCCAGTCATTCTTCTAACGGACAAGTATCTTGTTGAGAGTGAAGCTTCGGTTGAGCCTTTTGACGTTGACCGTGTGAAAGTTGAACGTGGGCTGCTGATGACTGAAAAGTATGAGGGCGAAGGGCAATATGGGAGATATGAGGTTACTGAGACAGGCGTGTCTCCTAGAGCAGTGCCTTTGACAAAAGGAACAATCGTACATACTAATTCTGATGAACACGATGAACATGGTTTCACGAGCGAAGACCCAATTGTGACAACGACGATGATGGATAAGAGGATGAGAAAACTTGAGACTATTGTTAAGGAGATTGAGGAGAGGAATATTGAAACTGTCAGGCTTTATGGTTCTGAAGAGGCAGAGGCAACGATTGTTTCGTATGGTGGAACAAAGGGTCCGATAAGAGAAGCAATGAAGCTACTCAGCCAGGAAGGGCTCAAGGTCAACTATCTGCAGCTTGTCTACTTGCATCCTTTTCCTAAGAAAAAGGTTGACGATGTCTTGAAGAAAGCGAAGAAAACTATCGTTGTTGAACATAACAAGACAGCTCAGCTTGCAGGTCTGATTCGTGAACGCCTACTCAGGAAAGTGGATCACAAGATTCTAAAGTACGATGGTAGGCCCTTCAATCCGCACTTTCTGGCTAAACGGCTCAAGGAGGTGCTTTAGGTGGTTTCTCTGCAGGAGCTGAATACGCCTCACAAGAACACTTGGTGCCCTGGATGCGGCAACTTCGGTATTCTTTCAGCTTTCAAGAATGCGCTTGTGGAGTCGAGTCTAGAGAGGGAACAGATTGTTATTGTGTCTGGGATAGGTTGTCATGGGAAGATGTCTGACTACGTGAATGTGAACACTTTTCACGGCATCCATGGCAGGGTCTTGCCAATCGCAACTGGAATAAAACTGGCTAATTCAAAATTGACTGTTGTGGGATTCAGTGGAGATGCTGACTGTTATGACGAGGGTTGGGATCATTTCTGCCATGCGGTGAGAAGGAACATGGATTTGACGCTGATAGTTCACAACAACATGATCTTAGGATTAACCACGGGACAAACAACAGCGACAAGTCAAGCAGGTTTTAAAACGAAATCCACGCCTTTTGGCTCAATAGCAACACCATTGAACCCTATTGCACATGCTCTCGTAAGTGGTGGCACATTCGTGGCTCGTGGCTTTGCAGGTGATCCAAAACATCTGACGAATCTTATTTTGGAAGCTTTAAGGCATAGAGGATTTAATTATATTGATGTCTTTCAGCCTTGCGTGACTTTCAACTACCTCAATACTTACGAATGGTTTAGAAAAAGAGTTTACAAGCTTGAAGAGACAGGGCATGATGCCTCTGACAGAAAAAAAGCCTTAGAGAAGAGCTTTGAATGGGGCGACAGAATACCCATCGGCATCTTCTACAAGGAAGAGCGACCGACTTTCCAAGATAATCTTCCGCAGCTGAAGGGAACACCGTTAACGGAGATGTCGATTCAGCAAGTGAACATAACTCCGCTTATGGATTCGCTGAAATAATAAAGTATAAAAGGTCTCAAGTTCGGATAATCTGCTGTGATAAATATGGAAGAAAAGCAATTCTATGTTTTGCCGCAATTGCCTTATGGATACAAGGATTTGGAGCCGCATATTTCTGAGCAACAGTTGACTATTCATCATCAGAAGCATCACAACGCGTACGTTACCGGCGCGAACAACATTCTTCAGAAGCTGGACAAGGCCAGAAAAGAGAACACAGATGTTGACGTCAAGTCCACCTTGAAGGAATTATCGTTTAACATTGGTGGGCACTTGTTGCACTCTTTGTTCTGGGGTAATCTGGCACCATCAGCTAAGGGTGGAGGCGGAAAACCTTCTGGCGTTCTGGCTGAATGGATTGACAAGGAATTTGGCAGTTTCGAGAGGTTCAAGAAAGAGTTCTCTCAAGCCGCCACGAGCGTAGAGGGTTCAGGCTGGGCTGCATTGACTTTATGCAAGCAGACGAATCGACTGATGATTATGCAGGTAGAGAAGCATAACACGAATGTTTATCCAATGTTCAGGATCGTGATGGTTCTAGACGTGTTTGAACACGCGTATTACATTGACTACAAGAACGACAGGGCCAAGTTCGTCGAAAACTTCTGGAATATCGTTAACTGGAGCGAAGTCAGCAAGAGACTAGAGAAAGCAGTCAAATAGAATATTGCATGAAAATATTCCATTCTTTTTTCGTCTTTCGCATTAGTAGATTATCTTAGGAACTCGGGAAACCATCTTTTACGGATTAGACCATTTGGCTTTCTGTCGCTGTCGTTTTAGTTGAGACTTTGTTTCGGAAGCGATTATAAATGAGTGTTAAATGTGCTTATGGTTAAACGAGGAGAATTGCTTGGAGACTCAGGCAGATCACAGGTCTTTCAGAAACTACATGTCCTTCTTTGCCGGTCAACAGGTCTCGCTGCTAGGTTCATCTGTTGCGCAGTTTGTCGTGATATGGTGGATAACCATACAGACCCAGAGCACTTGGTACTTGGCGCTGGCTATGATTGCAGGTTTTGCACCTATGATCGCATTGACCCCTGTGGCTGGCGTATATGTGGATCGTTCAAGCAGAAAAATGGTGATCGGTGTTGTTGATTTCCTTCAGGCTTTGTCTACTGTTTTTCTTATTCTGTTGTTCTGGAGCGGTATTGCTTCAATCTGGACCATACTGTTGCTGCTTGCGTTTCGAAGCGCTTGCCAAGCGTTCCATCTTCCAGCAGTGCAAGCCATAATCCCTCTCATGGTGCCGCGGGACAAACTCAGTCGATTGAACGGACTAAACTATCTTCTGAACGGCGTTATGACTTTCATTGGTCCCATTGTCGCTGCGGTTCTGCTCACGTTTTTGGCCATTGATCAGATTCTCTGGGTTGACCCCGCTACGTTCATTATAGCATTAATACCTCTTCTGTTAATGAGAATCCCATCAGTTAAGACCGAGCATGAGAAGTCATCTTTTAAGAAGGCTTTCGTTGAAGGCTTGTCTTTCATAAGGAAAACCAGAGGCATGGTGCCTGTAATTGCAATGGCAACTGTTTTGAATTTTCTGATAATGCCCTTAGCTACTTTACTGCCTTACTATATCAAGTATGACCATCTTGGAGGCGCTGCTGAACTGGCAATTGTCATGGCTGCTTCACAGGCAGGCATGTTCATTGGTGGAGCAGTGATGCTGGCGCTAAAAGAGCTCAAAAGAAAAATGGTTGTTATCCTTGTTACTTTGCTCACATCCTTTGTAGGATATGCTCTTGTGGGTTTGACCCCTCTGGGATGGTTCTGGTTTATGGCAGTAGGCGCTTTTGTATTGGACTTTTTCGTCGCACCGACCAATATTTCATTCCGAACCATACTTCAAGTTGCCATCCCAGCCGAAATGCAGGGCAGAGTAAATTCAGTTACGATGGCGTTAGCCACTGCCGCGTCACCACTTGGCATGATAGTCTCAGGGGCGTTAGCCTCATACACTGGAACGGCAAATCTGTTTCTAGGATGCGCTGCAACTGGCACATTGGTACTGCTACTCTTCTGGTTTTTCACAGACATGAGATATGTGGAAGAAGCAAAACAGGCAAGTCCTAACCAATCACAACAAGTCTAGAATTGACAGCGTGACAGCTTCTCCGAAAAGTACATTGAAAACATTTATCTGATAACATCATCAAAATATCACTGCTTGAGTTGATTTTATGGAAAAGTACGATGTTTTGGTTGTTGGTTCTGGTTCCGGAATGATTGTCGCCGCAAACGCTGTTAATAATGGTATGAAGACTGCTCTTGTCGAGTTCGGTCCTCTAGGTGGAACCTGCCTGAACCGCGGTTGTGTGCCTTCAAAGATGCTGATTTATCCTGCAGATGTTGTGACTATGATCAAGGAAGCCGAAGCCGTCGGCGTCAAAGCCACCGTAGATTCGATTGACTTCAAGAACATAATGAATCGCATGCACGAGCTTGTTAAAGAGGATGTTGAACGGCAAGAGCGAGCAATAAAAATTGATTCACGAATCAAATGGTTCAGAAGCAAAGGCGAGTTCATCTCGGATTACACGATGAAAATTGGAGAAGATGAGATAAAAGCGGAGAAAATCTTCATAGTTTCAGGGGCTCGTCCAGACATCCCACCAATCAGGGGGGTAGAGAAAACCCGTTACCTCACAAGTGATACGCTGCTTCAGTTGGAGACATTACCATCAAGCATGATCATTATTGGCGGAGGATACATAGCTGCAGAATATGGGCATTTCTTTGCAAGTATGGGAACGAAGGTGACGATTATTCAAAGGGGATTAGGACTGTTGCCTGATGAGGAACCAGAAATTTCTGAACTGCTCACAAATGAGATGAAGAAGCGGATGCAGATTTTCACCAACTACGAAGCAGTCGAAGTCAAAGAAAACGGCGACGTGAAGACAGTTATAGCGAAAAATCGTGAAGACTCGAGCCTAAAGGAGTTCTCAGCAGAAACTCTGCTCATAGCAGCTGGCAGAATACCGAACTCAGATATCCTGAAACCAGAGAAAACAGGCGTAAAACTGGACAAGAGAGGCTACATAGAGGTCAACGAGTATCTTGAGACAAGAAAGAAGAATATTTGGGCTTTCGGAGACGCCATCGGCAAACAGATGTTCAAACATGTCGCCAACTACGAAGCACAAGTAGTATGGCACAACTCCACGCATGAGCACAAGATAACTATGGACTATTCAGCTGCACCGCATGCAGTTTTCACCCATCCACAAATTGCCGCGGTAGGCTTGAAAGAAGCGGAAGCCAAGCAGAAGGGCTACAAGGTTCTTGTGGGCACGGCGGAATACAAGGATACAGCGTTTGGTGCGGCGATGGGTAAGCCGGAAGGATTTGTCAAAGTCATACTTGACCGAAAGACGGGAAAACTCTTGGGAGGCCACATAATCGGTCCTTTCGCTTCCGCGCTTATACAGGAGATAGTAAACGCCATGGCTGTCGGTGACAAAACCTTTGTCCCAATAATGAGGAGCATGCACATTCACCCAGCGATGCCTGAAGTTGTGCAGAACGCCTTCGCAAACCTCAGAGACGCCTAAGGCTCTACCCTTTCACCAAACCGTTATATTATCCTCCAATTAATAGGTCAAACCGAGGAAAGTGCAAGGATATGAATGTCGAGAAAGTTCCTGGAAAAAACAACAAAAACAAAGTCTTCGTTTACGCATTAAGCACGTGCGCATGGTGCAAGATGATGAAGCAATACCTCAAGGACAACGACGTGGAATTTGAGTTCGTTGACGTGGACAAGTGCGGCGAAGAGGACTTGAACAAGATCAAAGAAGACATTCTAAGCAAGGGTGGACACCTCAGCTACCCAATAATAGTTATCAACAACAAGACGCTGATCAACGGCTTCCGCAAAGACAAAATAAAGGAGCACCTTGGAGTTTGACCACACTAGAAAAAGTGCGGCAAAGAGCAGAATCCGACGCCAAAACCTACGGCTACTTCCTTAATCCTGACCAAAAGTTTCTTCAAGACCTTCTGGAAGGCTTGAAAAGCAACGAGGAACGCTTCGGTTACCCAGCTTGTCCGTGCAGGCTTGCTTCGGGGAACTTGGAGATAGATAGAGACATAATCTGCCCATGCGACTACCGCGATCCAGACGTTGCCGAGTTTGGAGCATGCTACTGCGCTCTCTATGTGAGAAAAGATGTGTATGAGGGCAAAACATCCGTGGAGCCTGTTCCAGAACGCAGACCCATGGAAAAACAGAAAAGATCCTACGAGATCGGCCCACAAACCTCAGCGGAAAAGAAAACTGAACAGGGAGAAGTAGCGATTCCTAAACAGCCTTCGAAGATCAAGAAGAAACTCTGGTATTGCAGACAATGTGGTTATGTGGTTTATCGCGAAGACCCTCCGTACATATGTCCCATCTGCAAAGCAAAGCGGGAAATGTTTACCGAACTGACAATACAAGTGGAAGAGATAGAATAGAAATAATAACGAAAGTCTATTTTGAGACTTTTATTTCAATCTCTTTCCAGTCTTTCTTCACTCCTCTTAGAGAAGTGACCGCACCAACTATTGTTCCGCCCAAGATTTTCGTGACAAACTCGTTTAACTCTACTTCTTTACCATCAATGATCAATTTAGCGTCCAATCAAATCACCTCAAATACAAAAGAAGAAGGCATAAGAGTAAAAGCTTTCTGCATTTGCCTGACATATTGAAACAAGCGCGGAGTGTATCCTGTTGACAGGAAAGCAAACTGAAATAACGAACGATGTTAAAACGCGGGCATTGAAGATTATTCGGCTGCTTGAAAAGGAGCACTCAGACGCGGAGATTGCTTTGACGTTTAAGAACCCTCTAGAGCTTCTGATTTCAACGATTCTTTCGGCGCAGTGCACTGATGAAAGAGTGAACATCGTCACAAAAACCCTGTTCAAGAAGTACAAGACGCCAAGGGATTACGCGAAAGCTGACCTTAAAGAGCTTGAACAAGACATAAGGTCCACGGGCTTTTATCATAATAAAGCGAGAAACATAAAGAACTGCTGCCAGATGCTCATCGAGAAATTCGGCTCACAAGTTCCGAAAACGATGGAGGAGCTTCTTGAGCTTCCAGGTGTGGCAAGGAAGACGGCGAACATTGTTTTGTCAAACGCTTTTGGAATTGTTGAAGGAATAGCGGTAGATACGCATGTTCGGAGGCTTTCGGAAAGACTGGGGCTTACTCAGAACAAGAATCAGGACAAGATCGAACAGGATTTGATGAAGATTGTTCCAAAGGAAATGTGGATGCGTTTCTCAGACTTGCTAATATTTCATGGAAGAAAAGTCTGCATGGCGAAGAAACCGAAATGCGGCGAATGCGTTTTGAACAAGATTTGCCCCTCAGCCTTCACAGTCAGTTAGATAAAGTTGCATAATCATTTTAAACTTGACAAGCGATTTATTCAATCATGAATAAGAAAGTCAAGGTTCTGGGTTTTGCTGGCAGCCTCAGAAAAGACTCATATAACAAAATGCTTCTGAACGCGGCGCTAGAACTGAAACCTGATAACGTAGAGCTCGAAACCTTCGACCTAGAAGGAATCCCTCCTTTCAACCAAGACTACGAAGAACAGCCGCCGAAAAGAGTGAAAGAGTTCAAGGAGAAGATCAAAGCAGCAGATGCTCTACTTATAGTGACGCCGGAATACAACTATTCGGTGCCGGGAGTTCTGAAAAACGCCATCGATTGGGCTTCAAGACCTTATGGAGATAATGTGTTTGATGAGAAGCCTGTAGCAGTAATGAGTGCCTCAGAGGGAATGCTTGGCGGAGCCAGAGCACAATACCATCTTAGACAAACGCTGGTCTCGTTGAACATGCATCCACTGAATAGGCCAGAAGTAATAGTTTCGCAGATAGATGAAAAAATCGACGAAAAAGGCAGGATCATAGATGAGAAAACTAGGAAGAAGATAGGCAAAGTGTTTGAAGCCCTGACAACTTGGACGGTAAGATTGAGGAAGTAGGCTATCCACTTACAAGAAAAATGCATAACCATTATTAGTTAGAATGCGAAAGTTCAGAATCCCTAAACGGTGAAACACCCGCTTGTCGTTTGAAATACAGGAACTGACAGATATTATTCGCATCATCGTCCTGATGAACCTTAGCAAAGGAAATACGGTGCATAGGTCTGAATTGAAGAATCATATCGACAAAGTCTGCACAGATCACTTATGCATAGACACGAGAGACGTCGATATAGCCTTGGAAGAAATGACGACTGAAGGCCTTATTCTCAGCAAAAATGAACAAGTTCAGCTAACAGAGCAAGGCATCAAATTGGGCAGAGAATGGCAAAACCTCCTCATGAAAAAAGAGCCCATAATCGAAATTGTTGCAGGAATAGTGGATGGTTCAATCACGGGATTAGTGGTAACACTTTCAGCGTTTATAGCTCCAACTTTACCACTCAAATTCGTCACCTTTGCCGCATTCCTCACGCTGGCGGCAGTAGCTATCACAAACTTCTCTAGCTTTTTGCTGGGTGGAATAACTGAGGATTTAGCGGATATGATGACGCTTCAGATGCTAATGAATTACAGCTTAAGCGATATCCCAGACAAAAAGGAAAGAGATAAGTCGCTCATGCTAGTCAAACGCCTTTTCACGGTGCTGCACAAGGAAATCAGCAGATCAAACATCATTGCAGCCATAATCTGCGGAGCAACCACATTCATAGCAGGCTTCATACCCATAGGAGCCTTTCTAGTTCTGCCCAAACCATTTAACGTCATCCTGTCACTATCGGTCGTGGCTGCAGTTGTTGGAATATTTCTTGTGCGTTACCGTTCAAAAAGAACGAAAGTTCATTGGAAAATAACGCTACTCGAAACTGTGGCAATCGTCGCAGTTGCCACGATTGCTTCATTGATTGTTGCAGGAATAGCTTAGCCTTCAATCAAGCGGTGATGTTCGATTTTCATACACCTGTTCATAACAACGGTTAAGCCTGCTTCTTGCGCCTTTTCCGCAGCTTCCTTATTCGTTATTCCAAGTTGCATCCAAATCACGTGTGGAACGCCGTGTTGTCTTCTTAACTGAACAGCCTGGTCGACGATGGTTGGCACGTCTGCAGAAGGTCTGAAAATGTCCACAATTTCCAAGCTTTTTTGAACGTCTGCAGGCATTTCAAGTAGGCTTCTATAGCTCTTCTCGCCTAGAACCTCTTCTACAAAGGGATTGACAGGCACTATTTTGAAGCCATGTTTCTTCAGATACTCGGCCACTTGATAGCTGTCTTTTGAGGGGTCTCTGGACAAGCCGACAATAGCCACAATTCGGAACTTCGATAAAATCTGTTTCAAAGCTTCACTGCTCAAATGAACAACCTCATCTTAATACATCATTAAAGAGTTAAACAACATAGTTCTTCAGATCTGTGCTCTGCAAAAGACAGTGTTTAGATCTTTCAAGCATGTCATCCATCACTTTGATCAAATCCTCCTTCGACATGAAGCTTACAGTTTGCCCTATTGATCTGCCTTGACAGAAGAACATCAGTGTGGGTGTCCCCATTACTCCTAGGTTAGAAGCTAACTCTTTGTTCTCAGGTGCTACTAGAACGTTGAATTTGACGAATTTTATCTTCTCGCGGTATAGCTCAGTGACATCGTTGAATAATGGGTTAAGCCTTATGCACCATGGGCATTGTTCATGCCAGAAATAGACCACAGTAAGCATGTTTGACTTCAAAACTTCCTGAGTCCAGCTTAATGCATTGGCTTCAACAATATTGACCATAATCCACCATACTCTAGTTTGAAAAATAGAGGTATTAAACGTTTAGATAAATAGGCAATGCGTTCTGGTCAGTGTCTCTTGCGAAAGTGTTGGACGAGGTAGACGCAGATAATTATCAAGGCGACTATTGTTATGATGCTTGAAACGACAGCGATTATTATGTCGTCTGTCCCAAGAATAAAGGATATTGACACAGCTGCAAGAAAAACACTCACGTAAAAACTGGCGTTGCTGCGCAGAAATCCGGTGAACTCTGAACGGATGGTTTTGAAGTATTTGAAGAGCAAGATCAGTGTTGACGCGAACGCTGTGAAAACTATCAGAAACGTGTACGTGATCCCGCTCCAGTAGTCTCCGAAAGTGAGAAGCAAGCCAACTTCGTCTCCTAGCAAACCGCCGCCTGCGCCAAAGAGAACTGCGGCTACGCGGTCCAAGCTCTCGTTGTGGTAGCTGATGCCGAGCCAGCCGCCGACTGCAAGCATGATTAGCCCGTACCAAAAATGATGAATGTGAAGACCACTGACCAACATAACAGTTTTTGGGGACAAACTTGTGAACGCTCTGGCAATCAGGAAAGAAAGAATGAATGAAACCAAAGCCAATATCGAAAGATTGGGTCTTCTCTCGATCTTCTCATTCATAGCCAGTCTACCCACGTACAATAGATCAATTGCTACTTATGGCATTTGACTCAAGGTAGCTTCAAAGCTTTGCTCTCGGCCTTTGCGATACACGGTGATCTTGGCTTTGTCTCCGATCTTTCTGTTGTGAATCTCATTCAGCAAATCTTCAATGCTATAGATCGGAGCGTTATCCAATCTCAAAATCATGTCGCCGGCTTCGATTCCCGAGCGTTCTGCTGGACTTGCTCTCGCGATCTTGGTCACTAACACCCCTTTTTCAAGAGGCAGCTGGTAGTATCGAGCTATCTCCTCAGTGACGCTGAGACCGACTATTCCGAGCCAAGGTCTGGCAAAAACGCCCTCGCGAATCGTTTCGCCTGTACACCTTTTAGCAGAGTTTATCGGAATGGCAAAGCCGATTCCCTGTGCATAGGGTATTATCGCGGTGTTTATGGCAATTACTTTTCCGTCAAGATCTACGAGTGGGCCGCCGCTGTTGCCGGGGTTTATTGCGGCGTCTGTTTGAACAAGGTTTTCTAAGAGTCCTCTTTGTGACTCAATAGTTCTGTTCACAGCGCTTATCACGCCTGAAGTTATTGATGGGCCGCCAGCCAGTCCGAACGGGTTGCCAATTGCATAGACTCTCTGGCCTACTCTGAGCTTGTCCGAGTCTCCGAGCTCCGCGACTGGAAGATCTTTTCGATCAACTTTCACAACCGCAGTATCATGAACGGTACACGAGCCAATCAGCTTGCCCTGCAATACTTCGCCATTCCAAAGGGTTACGCCGATTTTTTCGGCTCCGCCAACAACGTGATTGTTGGTTAGTACGTAGCCTTTCTGGTCTATTATTGTGCCTGAGCCCATTCCCTGAATAGGAACCGCTTGGTAGAACATGTGGTGGACGAGTTTGACGATGCTGATGTTGACGACGCTTTTGCTCACTTTCTCCAGAATGTCAAGGACCGTTTTCTCATCAAATGAAGACATTTCGTTCACCTCCCAAATCATTTCTAAAGTTGAAGACAGAAGTTACATTCAGTTATTTCAATACGAGAGTCTGATTTTCGGCATAATTGGCACATTAGTCGCGTGCGTCGTATCACGACGCATGCTTGGCAGAACGTGTTCAGCAACTCTTCTCTCGGGTAGGCTTTGCCGATTAGTATTTCGATCAGATTGTCTATGATGGGTTGTATCTGCTGGATGTCTTCGACCTTGATCGCGTGTCCTCGCGTCATGCTTTGATATCTGCTTACGGCTGATTGGGATATTCCGAGGATTTCAGCCACTTGATCTTGTCTAAAACCATGTTTCTCAACGAGATCTTTTGCCATTAACGCCTTCACTGCAGGTATGACGGATTTTACGGCTACTTCGCATGGAATTATCAATGTTGGTTCACTGGCTGTATTGTTCTGTGGGAAAAAATATATAAAGATGACGTACGTCATATTAATATGACGTATGTCATGACGGGACGCAAAAGCACAAACAGCCTTTTGAAAAGGAGTCACACTCCTTTCTCCTCACCTGCCATGACATGCGCCGAGGATGCTCACCATGGTAAACGCTGAAACCTACCTGAACACGACGAACAGAGCAGCAGAACAAGCAAGCCTAGCAGAGACAGCGAAGAAACTGGAGCAGAGGTGCCAAAACTGCAAACCGCTGTCAATGCTGGAATGCGTAGCAGACTGCAAAGTATGGAAGCTGAAGAACGAGTTTAGACAATTGCATGGAAAAATGCAGAATCCAAATTTCACGAATCGTTTGCTTAACACAATGAAAAACAAGAGACGCATGCAGATACTGAAGATGCTCGTAAAAGGAGAGTATACAATATCTGAGCTTCAACAGGAACTCAAGAAGCTAAGGTACTGTCACAGTCAAAAAACCATAATCGAAGAATATGTTAACCCTCTGATAGAAGCAGGATTGGTGGAAGAGAAACAGCAGAAACATCAGTCCACCATGTTTGCACGCAAAATCAACGATATTTTAAAGGATCGTTATGATCTCTTTGAGGTACTGCCATCTCATTCTGAATGCTACGAAGAAAAAACGCTCACAATGTTGCTCAATGGACCAAAAACCTACGAAGAACTAGAGAAGCTGGTTCCCGCAAAAAGCATAGCACGCATCCTGAAGCGCCTCAAGACAGCCAAAATGATTGAAACAACAAAGGAAAAGGATTTCATATTCTTTTTCAAGACCAGAAGAGACCCGGGCAAAGAAAGTCTTTCGCAAACTGAGAAAAGAGTACATGAGAATCTGTCAGAAGAAGGCATATCGGCAAAAAAGCTTACTGCTAAGACCGGGATCTCGCTGCGAAGAACGTACAAGTATTTGAGAAGGCTCAAAGGAAAGAAGCTTGTCTTTGTGCGAAGGAAGCCAAGAGTTTACGTGCTCACCGAGAAAGGGCTCCAAGCAGTCACAGGGCTTAAGAAGCTGAATGACTTAGTTCAAGAAACTATGGTCACGTTGTCTCATCTGTTCTCAAACCAAGACAAGGCAGGGCCTGATCGAGAAAAAGATGAGAAACAGCTGAAAACTATCGCTCCATTGGCAGTCTCACAGTATCCAAAAAGCAAATGACACTTATCTGCCGTAGATTTCTATTTGCGTTTTGTGTTCGGTCAAAAACCTTAAGCAATCAGTCAGTCTAATTCGTCTAAACAGCAAGACAGTCTTAAGGACCGTGGTGGAAGCGTGAAAGTCAGCATAATTTCTTTAACCTGCTGTGCCGGCTGTGTTTCCTCTCTTTTGAACGCAGGCGATGCTCTGCTGGAGATTCTTTCAGGAGACTTTGACATAGTCTATTCGCCCACGTTCATTGATGTGAAAGACATACCGAACGTTGATCTTGCGATAGTTGAAGGCGGCGTAAGAACCAATCGTGACGAGGAACTGATAAAGGAAGTCAGAGCCAAATCCAAAACCCTTGTCGCCCTCGGAATATGCGCAACACACGGCGGCATAACAAGTCTGGGCAACATAGTTTCAGCCAAAAAGTTCTTGGAGAAGGAGTATTCTCTTCTCAAATCAAGCAAGCTTCCTGAGCTTGAGGATTTAATGTATCCAATTTGCAGTTTTGTTGATGTTGACTATTACATTCCCGGCTGTCCGCCGATGCCGTTTCTGATAGTTCACAGCTTGAAGAGTATAGTGGGTGGAAAGACGCCGGTTCGTCATCAGAGTGTTGTGTGCACCGAATGCCACAGAAAGATTGTTCCGGCTAAGCTTGACAGGTTGTATGGTGTTTATGAGAAGGAAACTGACCCAGTTCTATGTCTCGTAAGCCAAGGCTTCGTGTGTCTCGGCTCATTGACACGTGAAGGCTGCGGAGCGCCTTGTCCCAGAGGAGGATTCACATGCTTCGGCTGCAGAGGTCCGGCGGATTCGCTTCTGTACAGGTCAAGAGACTTGTACGCTTTCCTGGTGAAGGTGATATCCACGAGAACCAGTATTCCTGAGGAAACGGTGAAGAAAGAGCTTTATCGCAACCCGTTTGTTTTTCACACGTTCATTTTCTCAAGGTTTGAGCGGTTCAAAGCACGGGAGAGAGTGATATGAGCGGAAGAAAAGAAATCACCATATCGCCCACTACGAGGATTGAGGGACATGCAAAAGTAACGATTGTGCTTGACGAGGCAGGCAATGTTTCAGACGCCTATTTCTATGCCACTGAGATCCGCGGATTCGACTATTTCCTGAAAGGCATGGAGGCGGACAGGCTTCCGTTCATCATCTCTAGAATTTGCGGTGTGTGCTCAACGGCCCACATAATCGCTTCTGTAAAGGCCATAGAAACCATCTACGGAACTGAGATAACGGAAACCGCTAGAAAGCTTCGAGAGCTTTTGCTGATGGGGCAAACGATAAGTAACCATTCTTTGGTCTCGTTCTTTCTGACTCTCCCAGATTTTTGGTTCTCGCCTGAGAGTGAGCCTGGAAAAAGGAACATCTTTCAGATTATGCGAGAAGATCCGGAATTAGGAAGAAAAGCCATAGCATTGAGGCGTTTCGGTGCAGACATTCTGGAAGTCGTCGGGAAGAGGGATGTTCACATTTTCTCCACGATTCCAGGGGGACTGATCAACCCGCTCAAAGAGAATGAACAAACACAGCTTCTCAAAGAGGCAGAAAACGCGTGCACAATCGCTCAAGAAGCGCTTAATCTGGGGAAGACACTTTTTGAGAAAAACTGGGAAGAGTTCAAAAAAGCGGGCGATTATAAAACCCGTTACATGGCCATGACAAAAGGTGACACATTGGAGTTTCATGAAGGCCCTGTCCGAGTTGTGGATTCTGATGGCCAGATTTTCTCGGAGTTTGATGCGCAAGAGTACATGAATCATGTTGAAGAAAAGAGCTATGAATGGACATACGCAAAATTTGCTTACTTGAAGGCTTTAGGATGGCCTGATGGAATCGTGCAGGTCGGTCCGGCTGCCAGAATGAATGCCAACAAGAAAGTGTCGACAGAGGTCGCGGGCAAGTCAGCGGAAGAGTTCAAGAAACGATTTGGACACCCATCACATGCTACGCTTCTTCTTGATTATGCGCGTCTGATAGAGTTGATGTATGCTTGTGAGAGAGCTAAAGAGCTCTTGGAGGATCAGCATATTACTAGGACAGACACGAGAGTGAAGGTCAAAAGCAGAGGAGGAACTGGAATAGGAGTTGTTGAGGCGCCGAGGGGGACGCTTGCGCATGAGTACACGTTGACGCGGGGTGGGAAGCTGAAGAGCATGAGGCTGATTATTCCGACGCAGGTGAATAATGCGGCGATAAACTTGAATGTGAAGGATGCGGCTGCAGAGTTCATACATGAAGGCGATGTAAGACCGGGTTTGTTGAACAGGGTTGAGATGGTAATAAGGGCTTATGATCCGTGCATAAAGTGTGCGACAAGACAGGCTAATGCAGGACTGCAAATCGAGATACGAGACAGCAGCGGCGGGCTAGTGCAGGCGTTAGGTTAGTATTTGTATGGCTTGAGATGGACAGTTGACTTGGCATATTCTGCATCCGGTGCATTTGTCTTCATCAACGATTTTTGGTCTTCCAGATTTGTCAATCTTAAAAATGGATAGTGGGCAGATTTCTAGGCAGAGCACGGCGCTGTCTTTGGAGCATTTTGCGTAGTCAATAATTATCTTGACCACAAGGATTCGCCTGAACGAAAGGGAGTTTTGCGCGAATTAAACATTTTCCTTCTCGCTACCAATTTATCAAGTACCAAAGACACAAGCAGACGCGTGCATCTGCGACAAGAGAGAGCAGGATCAGTTATGAAATCCTCAAATACGAACCGGCTGGAATAGTAGATCAGGTGTTGGATTATGAAGGTGCGCATTAACAGAGAAGACTGCATTGGTTGCGGTGTGTGCGAAGCGCTTTGTGGAGAGGTCTTCAAGCTCTTGGAAGACGGGAAATCGGGCATAGTTGAGGTGTATAGAAAGAGTGACGTTTCTCAGGGCGAGGTGGATGAGAAGCTGAGAGGGTGCGTGGAGAATGCGAAGGAGTCGTGTCCGGTTTCAGTGATAAGCACAGAATAGACATTGGTTTTCGATGGTTAAGGAAGATTCGCATGGCTTGGCTTTGCTGGGTTTGTTCTGTTTCTAGCCGCCTGGGGAACCGTGGAATGGAACGCCTTTCCAGAGTACATCCCACCAGTCGCTCTCTGTGATTGTTTCTCCCTGAACGAGAATTTCGAGAACCATTTTCAACAGTTCATGATGTCTTCGCTCATCAGACAGAATCGCATCCAGTAGCAGTCGGACTTTTCCATTATTGACCGTGGGCACGACTTTTTCGAGCTTTTTGATGAGTTCAGCCTCCAGCTCAATGTGTTTCTCAACAAGCTTTTTTTGCATGTCCAGATTTTCCTGTGTGAGAGCCTGAGAAGTGCTGGTTAGCAGTTTGA
>CAZHWL010000011.1:0-15406 GCA_964536035.1 uncultured Candidatus Bathyarchaeia archaeon
TTCTACGCAATAATCGGAGTAATCTTCCTCGTAGCTCTGCCCATCGAAGACTTTCAGCCGCAGCTCGCAATAATCGGCATTTTCAGCCTGCTGACAGCGTATGGAATGTTCAAGAAGAGAAACTGGTCAATCTACTTTGTCTTCATACTATTCTTCACGGGCACCGCCTTCTCCGCCGTGATGCTGTACTGGTATTATCTTCACGCAGAATACCTCATGATTGCTGGAATGGCCGCTTACCTCATACTGACATGGGTAGCAACAATCTACCTAGCAATAAAGAGAAAGAACCTCGAAGTCTAAAACCACCAGGTCAAACACAATATTTTGGCAAGTTCTATTCTTTCTAAGACACACTATCCTTAAGCAATCGAACCGAAACTTCTTCGCCCACATCCACAAACTGTTGGTTCTCACCTATCTCAACAAACCCGTCAGCCTTCGAAAGAGTAGTAATTGCTCCAGATGCCCCAGATTCAACAGGTTCAGCAACCAATCTTTCAGCACCCTCTCGTCTTAATCTAACCATTACGAATGTTCGCCTACCTTTCGCAGGAAACATCTTCATACCAGCAAAAGCCCTAACCGCACTGTTTTCGTCAGCCTTTCTGCCCGATAAGGCCATGATTAACGGGCGAACAAGCAGGTGAAATACCAGCAAAGCCGAAGCAGGATGCCCCGGGAGAGAAAAAATAAGCTTTCCACTAACAGAAGCCACGGTCACAGGTTTTCCAGGCTTAATGGCTACGCCGCAAACAATCACACCCGGCTTTCCAAGCGAATCTAACGCTCGCGGCATGAAATCCTTCGGACCAACAGAAACACCGCCAGAAGTCACAACCAGCTCCGTCAAACTGAGCGCCTTCTTCAAGGCGTTCCGTATCTCTTCCATATTGTCCGGGAAAACCCCTAGACAGATTGGTTTTCCCCCGCACTCGAAGACTGCCGCACTCAAGCTATGTGCATTAATGTCAAAAATCTTTGCAGACAAGAGCTTCGCACCCGGCTCCACAACCTCCGCACCAGTAGAAAGAACCGCGACACGCGGCGAAGCATAAACTCTAATCTTTGCCAAGCCAACAGCAGCGAGGACACCTATTTCTCTTGATCCCAACCGCTGACCCGCCTTGACCACAGTTTCACCTTTCCTGATGTCTGAGCCAGCTTTCATCACGTTTTCATCTTTCACCACAGAACCATAAACTAGCAGTTCACTATCTCTCTGTTCCGTGTCTTCAACCATGACAACAGAATCAGCGCCTTTAGGCAACGGCGCACCAGTAACAATTTCAGCCGCTGAACCCTTCTTGACTGCTACAGTCGGCATTTCTCCAGCATTTACTACTCCGCAAACTTTGAGCTTGATTGGCTTGTTTTCCTCAGCACCATGCGTGTCTTCAGCACGAACAGCGTATCCGTCAACAGTTGAACGACTGAAAGGCGGAATATCCAGCTCAGCAACAACATCTTCAGCCAAAACACGATCCCAAGCTTCCAAAAGAGGAACATCCTCAAGCCTTGAAAGCTTCGGTGAAAAATGCTGCTGAATCGTCTTCTTCGCTTCATCAAGCGTCAACAGCTCCCTAAACATCTAGTCAGCAACCCCAATATTATCAAGCAAATGCACGATCACTGTCTCTCCTTCCCTCAATCCTTCCCTGTTCTCTGGGATAACCACATACCCATTAGCTCTAGTCATGGTTGACAATATGCCTGATCCTCGGGCACTTATTGGCTCAGCAACAAAGCCTTTGCCTCTTCTCGAAACAAAGACACGCAAGTAAGTTCTTCTTCCAAGAGCTCCAGCCGCCTTACGGCTCATCATTGCTTCAACAGTTGGACGAGCCTCATCCTGTGCAAGCCCCTGTAGCCTACTCAAAGTCGGTCTGGCAAAAACCTCAAAACCAAACATAGCCGCAACAGGATTGCCTGATAGGACAAGAACAGGCTTACCTTCAACCACAGCCAAAGCAGTAGGCATCGCCGGCCGCATAGCCACACCATGCACCAAAACACCAGGTTTACCAAGCTTACTGACAGCTTCAGGAACAAGATCCAAGCCGCCTACACTTGTCCCACCTGTCGTTATCACCATGTCCGCAACTAAACCATCTTTCAATCTGTCCAAAATCTCGTCAAAATCATCTTTTACTATTCCCAAATCCACTGGCTCAGCACCCAACTCCTTACACAAAGCTGACACAACATGCCTGTTAACGTCAAAAACCTGATCTAAACGGCGCACACTACCGACTTCGACAAGCTCATTACCAGTAGCCAAAACCGCAACCTTGGGCCTCTCATAAACCTTGGCTTCAGTAATTCCTAAAGCTGCCAACATTCCCAGATGCTGAGGCTCCAGCCTTATTCCAAAAGCGAGAGCAGTCTCTCCCTTCTTAACGTCCTCGCCCTTCCTCGAAACATTCTCACACACAGCCAGCGGCGTCCAAATCTCAATCTGATTGCCAACTTGCTTGGTGTTCTCTAGCATCACGATCGCATCTGCACCCTTCGGAACCGGATTTCCTGTCCACAACTGTCTTGCCTGTTTGCCTGTGATCACGTTTCCATCGGTTAACGTCAGCATCTTCGGTTTAAACTGTGAAGCGCCAACAGTGTCTTCTGCCATAACGGCGTAGCCGTCAACAGCTGACCTGTCAACCCTCGGAAGATCCTCACATGCCACAACAGGCTCTGCCAGCACACGGTTCAAAGCCGAATCCAGAGAGACAGACTCTGTACGAGGTTTCTTGATCCGCAACGCATCAAAGAATATCCTCAGTGCTTCGTCAACTGGTGTGAGTTTCTGAAATCCTTTCAGCCGCACCAAAACGCGTACCCATTACACAGCACTGACGAATTGCATAGAAAAACCTATCGCATCAAAGCAAACTGTTGAAAATGTCCCGCATCCTGATCGCGTCCAGATCCAGCAATGGGCTTTCGCAAATGAAAACCGGGCTCAAATGAAAATCAGCAACCACCTTTGCCAGCAACGCGAAATCTGGTCCATAGCGTTCCTCTTGCAGAGTATGGTGACGTCTTTCACCCTTATCCGTGAACTCTATCTTCGCAAAGTGACAATGCATATTCTTGACCGCTTCAGAGCCGAGACGCTTCTCAGCCTCTTCGACAACTTTGCGGAAGTCATCAACAGTTCGGAAGCGTCCCAGATCTCTTGCATGCAAATGCGACCAATCGATTACCAACTGCGTCTGCTCCACTTCTTCGCACAGACCCAAAACTTCATTCAGGCTTCCAAGCTGAGAAGATTTTCCGCTGGTTTCAGGACCAATCTTCACTCTACTAACGCCTAAGATCTTCAATCTTGTGGCGACATCCTTCAAAGCTTCCACGCAGTTTCTGAAGGCCAGCTCACGCGGCTTCTTACCGTAAAACCCGGAATGAAAAACCACAACATAGGCTCCCATCCACTCTGCAGCAGTTGCACAAGCAATCAAACGAGCCTTGCTAGCTTCCACGACCTTCTTTTCACCACAAAGGTTGATGAAATACGAACCGTGAAGGCTCAACCAAACATCATTCCCTCTAGCTTTGATCCCAAACAGTTCGGCATCATCTTTTTTTATCTGTGGTTTCCCACCCCAGTAAATAGCCTCATACTCAAACGCGTCCAATCCTTCCTCACGTAGAAGTCTCGGAACGTCAGCTAAGCTGGCCTTCAACATCCTAAATGATGGCGGAACACCTGCAGGCCCAAATCTGCAATGATCAGCCACTCAAAAACCTCTAAGGAGCCTTGTGCGCTACTTCTTCTTATACTGGTGACTTTTACGTCCAAACTCACCATAGTAAAGGACTATCAATGCGCAAATCCATACGGCAGCATTCTGGAAGACCAGATACTTTACTGCGTTATCCAGACTGGACAGAGGCGAAATCACGTTTCCAAGGCCCACGGCAAAGTCCCTAAAGCCAGCCGAACCGGACAACAAAGCATTGCTCACACCCGAGAAGACTGAACCAATTGACGAAAGAGCATTTCCTGTGTCTTTGATGAAGCTAAGCAGTCCAGGGTTGTTCTGGTAAGCATTTGACAGAGCCTCGTAGATCAAGCGTGGATAAACCAGAAGGGAGATCGCAAGTATGAACAGCAGGAACAGCAGGAAGACGGTTAATGCACTCTGTATGTACGAAAAGCCCCTCACCCGATACAATCTCAGCTTGATTTTGTCGAAGATTCCCATTTTTTGCTCTTTTCCACGTTTTCCCGCCTTTGCCTTCTGCACATCATAAGGCCTTACTATGGCATGCTTGGTGAGGTAAACCCAGCTTGAGGCAAGCGCGATAATGACTGCGATCGGAACCAGATGGAATAGCGGACTAATGTTTATCCCAAGATTGTACTCTGTTCCAGGGAACTTGAAACCGCAAAATACGGTATCATCTGGAGCGCCTAGGCCCCTAGCATACAGCACAATAGCGTACTCAGCGATTGCAGCTATTATAATGAAAAGTATCAACGCAACAGATCCCTTCAACGTGATCCATCGCAGAATCTCACGTTTCTGTGTAGTTTGAACAGTCACATCATTCACCTTAACCTAACTGACGCTTTGGTGATGTTGTGCATGGATTATGGATGCTCTTACTAAAAAACGTGACTGTGTCTGCGAAATCCGGATTCATGCTCCTTATCTCAGAGCCTTAAAGCTCTTTATTTTGACCTCTAGGATACTAGAACAGACGGGTTTGTCGAATATTGCTATATCTATTCAAAAGAAATACTGCAAACGGATGAGAAAGCCATGGAAATGAAAGAAGTGAGTTTCAGAGTAGCGGAGACAAGATCTACGGGTTCGAGACTTAATCAAAAACATGCAGAGAACGGAGACTGGCGATGCTGATGTGTTGTTTTGAATCCGGTGTCTCAATGTGGTGTCAAAGGGAGTTCTTTTCCGCATTTTGGGTATTTGAAAGCATGTTTCGAATGCAAACTCCTTCGAGGTCACATTCTTTAAGTCAACCGTTCAGCGATGTCTTAAAAGCTTTTCTGGAAATGCTTAAAGAGGTTGAGGCGGAAATCTTAACTTCCAGAGCAGAGAAAGGGCATAATTTAAGTCTTAATGCATATATTCGCAGGACATAACTAGCTTGGGAGAAAAATGTTGAAGACAGAGAAAGCTGAGCGTCTAGAGATTTACCAAGACCGCGATACACAGGTCTTTCTAAACAAGTTTCTGAGCGGCGAGATCAGCGACCTTGAACCCACTTATGATCCCAAGCGAGGCTACATTTATCCCACAGTCGAAGCTATAGTGGGAGACTACTCTCGTGCAGAAGTCTTCTTAAACAAACTCTACAATGCTGGAATACTGGAAAGAAAGCTATATGACAAGATAATATTCTGTCCAAAATGTGATTCTCCGAACATCTCTGTCCACTATTGCTGTCCTTACTGCAAATCGTTTGACGTTCAGAAGAGCTCTCTAATTGAACATGTGAAATGCGGGTACATGGACGTAGAAGAGAACTTCCACAAGAACAACAAGTTCATCTGTCCCAAATGTCATGAAGAACTGAAAAAAATAGACGTAGACTACAGAAAAGCTGGAATATGGTGCACATGCAAAGAATGTGGCAAGAATTTTGACATTCCAAATGTCAGTCACTTCTGCAGAGAATGTCGCGGAAACTTTACGTTCGAAGAGATTTTGATAAAAAGTGTTTACTCATACAGTTTGACAGAAGCAGCAAGAAACGAGGCCGCCCTCGGCTGGGTATTGATCGCTCCAATAAGAGAATTTCTCAAAGAAGAAGGGTTCCAAGTTGAAAGCCCAGCCTTTCTCAAAGGCAAGTCTGGAGCAAACCACCTGTTCGACATCGTGGCCTATAGACAGGGCGGAAAGAAAGCCACGGTAATTGACTTAGCAACATCAAACGAAAGCGTAGTATCAGAACAACCAGTGATCGCGCTTTTTGCAAAAATATTCGACGTTTCACCAGATCATGCGTACCTGATTGCAATCCCGAGAATGAGCGAGAATGGGAAAAAGATGGCTGATCTGTACAATATCCAGATAATTGAAGCGAAAAACCAGAAAGAAGCTATAAAGACGCTAAAAGAAAAGATGGACACTTGATTGGTGTTCTACGGAAATATGGAGATATTTCCCTTTTCTGTAACGACTCTTGATGTGAAGTTGCCCTCAGGCAGCAAGATGTCTAAACGAATATAGGCCGCTTCTTCCCCTGAATTTATGAATAAATCTGTGCTATAACGTCGGTGTTCAGTTGAGTTGACGATCCATATCGCAACAATGTGAACCGTGAAGGGACTTGAGTTTCTGAGTGTGAAACGCGATCCATCGATTATTGTTCTCACGCCGAAGAAGTCTATTCCAACAACTGCTTGATTAGCCGCTGTTCCTTCATCTGAAAATTGGATAAGCAATGTGCCGTTGGCGCTAACGTAATCGGTCCAGTCATCGGTTATGTTGATTGCATAATCATTCCACGCGTTCAGAACTGGCTGATGTCCTGCGGTATCGTTGAAAGCTGAACTGCTGAAAGAGGAGGCAGTCCAGTTGAACACTTTCAAAAACCATCTTTCCGTGTCATCAGTGACATTGTATCTGATCAATATCTCAAAACCCTGAGCGTAGCTTAGCGGATATGTTGACAAGTCTATTGCGAAACTGTTGTCAACGCTTAAACGGTATACGTCTGACACCATTGCCTTAAACTCGATCCAGTCCACCCTGAGTTCAAATGAAGTGTCAGTGGCCTTTGTTCCCTTGATCTTTATTTTCCAGTTTCCATTTGAATCTCTGAAATCCGTCGGGTTAACCGTTATTGTCTGATTTTTCGTAGTATCTGACAGGCCTATGGTGTCCGAAATATATCCGTCACCACTGTTTGGATATTGTCCTGAACCGTAGTTGTAAAGCTGAAAGGTTGCAGCCACATCTGATGTAGCAAAAGAGGAATCAACAGTCCACTCTAACTGTGACCAGTTTTGGGTGTTCGAGCCGCCGGCAAATTCTACTTCTGCAGTTTCAGTCAATGTCGGCAGTTTGCATGAAATCAATCTGGCATTTTTCACTCTCGCACTTGTGCTTTCACCCATCCATAGTATCTTATCCGTCACATCGCCCACTGTTAATGATTGTTTAGCCACGAAAAACGACGATTCATAAGTTGTCGAGTCACGGTGCTCGATTAACGGTGACTGTAAGGAAGTGGTTTGTGTCTGGAAATCAAGTCCAACGGAGTTTGACGTTGAACCCGATTTGTACAGAATCGAACCCAATGTCACGTAATCGCCGTTGCTGGCGGTGTAGCTATTCACAACTTTATCATACCAAGTGTTGCTGGCCGCTGGAATTGATTCGTTTTCATCTTCCGCGTAGTTGTTGCTGTCAAACTGGCTCAACTTTATCGCTGCAACATGTGCGTAGTTTATTCCTGCTATTGCTGGAGTGGCTGAAGAACAATATTGCAGTTTGAAACTGTGCGTTGACGTGTCAAGAGAGATTTTTCTCATAACCGCGAAAGTGTAGTAGCTTGATGTAGTGTCCCCGCCTGGTCTTCCTATAGTGTCCGCATGGACTATTGTATCGTCTTGTATTAATCGGATTTTTGTGTCTCGGTTGGTGCTTGATCCTCTATAGTTGGCTGTTGCAAGTAGTAGGTAGTCGTCGCTTGTTGTGGGAGTCAGAGATAGCGCTGCTTTGTCTTGCCAGTTAGTGTTACCAGTTGTAGACAAACTTTCGCTTTCCGCATATTCTGAAGCGAGACTCAACACCAAGAGCCTTGCATTTCGAATGTATGCTGTTCCCGCTGCATTACTTGTGCAGAACTGCACCTTGAGATTGTAGTTTGTACCGCCATTCAATGTTAATTGTTTCAGTCCACAAAATGGATACCAATCAGTCGTATCCTTAACCCTGTAAATAAGTTCCTGATATGTTGATGAATTGACTGCAAGTTGTGCCTTGGCACGATAGCTAGTGCTTGAACCTTGAACTTCAGCCGTTGCGATTATTGTGAAGTTCGAAGTGATCTGAGGTGTGAAGCTGATTGAAATCTTGTCTTGATAAGCCGTGCTTGTAGTCGAGGAAGCGGACAGGCTTTCTTGGTATCTGATTTCATAATTCGGGTAACTACGGAAATTCATGTAAGCATTGTCGTTTGCTGCTAGGTTCAGAATGCTGCCAGACACGTAGCCTGTTTGACCATTCAAGATGTAGCTTGAAGGATTGAAAATCTGAGTTCTCTCTTCTCTAAATGTTTCGAAAGAACCATCTAATGTTTTTGTGTCTGAAAAAGTTCCGCTTAGTTTGCTGCCTGCGTTTATCTTGTATTCTGTTTGTGCCGTGAACCATGTGGAACGTGTAATTTTCGAAGCATCTGAGATTGTCACGTTTTCCTGCATTCTTTCCAAATCCCACTGGTTCATCTGATAACTCCAGAGAACAACGTTGCCGACTATGATCACAATCAGAACTAGACTTAGCATTACGACAATGACATTGCTGACGCCGCGTCTATCGCATTTAAGACGCCTTATAATAGCCGCCAACATGGGTCCCCCTAGTCGTAACAACATCAACATAATACAGACTGCCCGAAGTCCAAGTCAAAGAAACATTGAGCCAACCATGGCTGCTGAGCCCGAGGTCAAAGGGTTTAGAGAAATGTTGAGACGTGTGGTTCACATATACTGCCGCGACATGGACTGCGACTTTTCCGACATTGTGAAGGTACAAGTCAATATTGCCTGTTCCGCTGTCAAACCACGTGTCCTCTATCACGAGACGCTCACTCATATTCTCCCTTAGGTTCAGGGTTATGACATACGTTGCACTCGTTGCAAGCGCCATAGCCGCCACTGCCACCACGGTAAGCAACAGGCTGCTCAGGACAGGCGTTATCGCCCGACTATCATGCAATAGTCTCAGTTTCCGTCGCATCTTGCTCGCCTCACAGAAATAGCTCCAGGGCGATGTAGCCGCTCAGCATCAGAATCAAGCTATGCTTCAAACCTGCATTCACTGTTCCATCTCCCATTTTTCCGGCAACCAATCCTCCAAAGAAGGCTTGAACCACAGTCATATGGAAAAACAGCCTCTGCGTCTGCTCTGGCGACATGGTTGCGTTACCAAGTATAGGTAGGCCTTCTATGCTGACGAAGAACGATTTGAAAAGCAGTATGATTGTGAAAAGGAAAACAAAGAAGGCCACGTAGATTATCGCGATATATGGTCTGGTTTGAGTTCGGCGTTCCTTGTCCAGCAGCAACGTGGTCTGTATGAATTTGCCCATCGGATCAAAAACCTTCTCTACGTGTCCTCCTGAGCGGCTTGCTTCAATTATCATCGGTACAGTTCTTTGCATCAGAACCGTGTTGACACGGTTGCTCATGTCGAGAAGGGCCTGTTCGAAGCTCATACCCCAAGAAATTTGTGAAGTCATCTTCTTCAACTCTGCAGTCAAAGGACCATAGTCTCTTTTGGATGCTTCTTCCAGCGCTTGAGGCAAAGTCATGCCCGTTTCCTGAGCCTGAACTATGCTTCTGAAGAGATCCGGCAGATGTTCATCTACAGCTTTTCTCCACTTGTAATCAATGTAGCTCAACATAGCGGAAGGAAAAACAGCGACTATTATGGCAAAGAAAACAATTTGGTCAAGAACAGTAGAAGCGGTTCCAAACTCAACATAGGCTAAAACAATCATGGCGACAGCTATCGAAACGGAGGCAATTCCTGTGATTCTCTTTGTTCTCTTGTCTATTTTCGGCATTTTACTTACCATTTTGGTGTGACAGCATCTAGGATTATCAGGAACACTATTGCCCCTAACGGGAGTCCAATGTAGGTCAGCAATCCAAGCAAAAGATCAGGGCTAAGCAAGCCCAGGCTTCCGCCGCCAAGCATAGTCATGACTGCAAGCATTATGACCAATAGCAATGGTCCTGTTAAGAGCAGGGCAACGTAAAACTCTGAAAGAACAGATAACGTGTCTGAGAACTTTTTTAGGTTTATTCTTTTGAGTTTCATGTATTGTCGCGACTTTTCATGGAGATATGCAGTTGAATTGCTGCCCGAGTGAATTGTGGAAATGAATCCTTCAAGAAGCTCGCGCAGTCTTTCTGAAGGCGTTCTCTTTGAAGTCTTCTCAAGAGCTGAAATAATGTCAAGTCCAAAAAGGTTGACGTTTCTCACTACATCGTTGGCCTCTGCCGAGATAGCTAGAGGAACGCTCAGATTTGAAAGCGAATAGAAAATTTTTTCAGGAGAGACTCCGGCACTTGTGAGAATTGCCATGTAGCCCGTCGTGAACGGAAGTTCATCATCCAACTCTCTTCTAAGCTTGTCTGCTCGATAAATCGGATACGCATAGAAGCCAATAATTAGAAACGCGAATGTGAACAAGCTTCCGCCAACGCCGAACAAGATGGCTGCCAAGAACTGGAGCTTGAAGACAAAGAAAAGCAGAATCGGAATTAAAGCCAAAACTGCAACAGATGTCAGTAATGCTGCCAAGACTGTCAAACTGATGTATGCTCTAAAGTTGACTTTAACCCCTGATTTCTGTAGATCAGTGTCTAAACCCTTGAACAATGGCAGTATTTGCCCTATCCTCTTTCCGATGACTTGATAAGCTATCGATTGCGGGCTTTCAAAGACTAGTTTATGTTTTTCTTCAGGTTTATTTTTCTGCTTCTTGACCAGAACCGTTTTCAGTTTTGCCTTTAAGCGATTGAAAAGTGTTCGGATTCTTTGAATGGCTCTGTTGTTTTTCATTTCAATCCCACTCTGGCTTTTTGTAGTACGCGGCTTGGATTGGCATAGTACTCTCTTATGACGTTAGCCACTTCGCAGTGGCGTCGAATGCCTTTGTGAGCCATCCACTCTAACACGGTTCTTCTAGCTTGCAGCTCGTGTCTGATTTCTTCTATGCTTGTTCCCTGTTTCTTCACATTTTTTTCCAAAATGAAACTGTGGCCTGAGAAGACGAATTTGTCTTCCTTAGGGTTCCAGTTAAAAATCTCTTCAGTCATAAAGTTCTTCGTTTTTGGATCAAGTTCCACGATTTCGGTCGTCGTGTTAGTTCTTCTTGCTGGTCTGCCGTCGATTTCTGTTCTTGTAACGACCATTATTACGTCGGTCATAGCTATGAGCGGTTTTGGTATGTTCATGGGTTCCGATTCTAGCCTGTTGATCACGGCTTCAACTGATTCAGCGTGAATTGTGCTCATTCCGAGGTGTCCTGTTGCCATGGCCTGAAACAGAGTGTAGGCTTCTTCTCCCCGTACTTCGCCAACGATAATGTAATCTGGTCTCTGTCTGACTGCAGCCTTCAACAAGTCAAATAGAGTTATTGAGCTGCTCTTCTTCTCATCATGTCCAAAGCCTAGTCTTGCCACCGAAGGTATCCAGTTTTCATGTGGAAGGTTAAGCTCTTGGGTGTCTTCTACGCTTACTATTTTCATCTCAGGTTTGATGAACATCGACAAGCAGTTCAGCATGGTTGTCTTTCCAGCTGCCACACCGCCTGCCACCACCACTGAGGCTCTGTTCTCTATAATGTACCAGAGATATGCTGCCATTTCAGAAGAAACGGTTTTGAAGGCTATCAGGTCTGAGATGGTGAGCGGATCAACTTTGAATCGTCTGATCGTGAATGTTGAGCCTCTCCTTGTTATCTCACTTCCATAGGTTAGCTGAATGCGGCTGCCTTCCGGAAGAGAAGCGTCTAGAATTGGAGCTGCTATTGAGATGTTTTTTCCTGCTAAGTATGCGAGTCGAATTATGAAAGAATTGAGCTCTGTCTCATCCTTGAAGATTATGTTCGTGGGCAGCGACTCGTAGACTCTGTGCCACACGTAGAGTGGGATGTTTACGCCGTCTGCTGATATGTCTTCAATTAGGTGATCCTTCATTAACGGATCAATTTTGCCGTAGCCAATGAAGTCTCTTACTATGTAATATACGAGTTTGTCAACTGCTTCGGGAGGAATCTTGATGTGGTATCTTTTGATTATTTCTTTCGTTTTTTCTCTCAGATAGGTTTCTGCTCTTTCTTTGGTTTCAATGTCTTTTAGGTTTACATTGACTTCTTCCATAAGGAAACTTTTGATGTCGCACAGTCTGTCTTCTTCATCTTTCTGCAGTGTGGGCTCAATGATTTCGTATCTGGTTTTCTGTGTTTCCGGATCTTTAACTATGGCAGCATAAATGTACGGCTCTTGTATTGGGTAGATCTCTCTGAACACAGTGGGCTTTCTGTTCTCCTCTTTTACCAGAATTGGCGGAATTTCTTCTGCTTTTTCTAGAGTCTTTACTGTTCTTTTGCTCGTCGGCACAATCCTCCTCGGCCTAGACCATGCTGTGTCTTAACGTGAATTATACTGTGTCGCAAGTCTTAATAAGCGCTATGGACCCCTAATCTTTAGCGCCCTTGACAACAAGTAAATTAAAGACAATCCCAATCAGAGCATGACCTATAATGGAGAAAACCGCGGAAAAACGTTCAAGAGTAAAAAAACGGGCCGTAAAGTTTTGTCCTAAATGCGGATCAACTGACATATTCTTCGCTTCAGGATTACCCCAACTTAGATCCATATGGGACTGCAGAAAATGTGGTTACCGTGGAGCGCTCATCCTTGAAGACGGCAAGTTGGCCGCAAAACTTGAGGAAGAATACGCAAAGAGAACGGTGAAAGAATAGTTTTACTCGATAGTCGCATGTCTTCGCTTCAAATCTGCTTCTGTGCGTCCCATTCGATGCATTAGTTCCACGATCAAACTGTCCAGAAAAACCATGCTGTTGTTCTCGAAGATGCTTCCAAGCGGAGTTAAAGGTTCGCGTTCACCAATGATCTGTCTTGCCAGGTAATCTTCTTCTTTGGGCATTCCTGCTTTGGTTCTTCCCTTAATCGTTACTACCAGATCAGCCATTTGTCCCAATTGTGATTCTGGAAATGAAGTGATCGCGACAACGGTTGCGCCGATATCTCTAGCAGCTGAACTTGCAGTTAGAACCATTTTTGTGGAGCCTGTGCCTGAAATGGCAATGAGCATGTCGCCTTTCTCAGCGGCAGGTGTGATGGTTTCACCGAGAAAATAAACATTAAAACCCAAGTTCATGAGGCGCAGAGCGAAGGCTCTGGCAACAAATCCGCTCCTTCCCATGCCCACAGTGAATATTTTTTTCTCTTTTGCCTCAAGCAGGAGGGCGATAAAGCGTTCAACTTCTTTCAGGTTGAGTTCTTTCATGCATGTTTTGATGCAGTCTATGATCTCTTCTGAAGCCGCTTTAAGCCACTTCAACTTTTCTGACCCCGAGAACCCATTACAAATGGGGCTGAATTAAAAGTTTTGTGGTTCAGAAAATCCTCAATAAGTCGTTCAACGACGGAATTGGCAAGTACCAGCGGACATAAATGGCTGCTGCAACGATTCCGATCGTTATGGCTATTAGAGCGATGTCGCCTTTGTGCATCTTAAGTGTATAGAGATTTGTGCGTTTCTTGGTGGCTCCCCAAGCTCGCGATTCCATCGCTTCGGCCAGTTCAAGGCTTCTGCGGATAGCACTCACAATGAGCGGTATGAGAATGGGTATGTAATTTCTGATTCTTTTCAGAAAGTTTCCTCGCTCAAGTTCCAAGCCTCTGGCTTTCTGTGCGTCCATTATCGTCTGTGCTTCTTCAGCCAACACTGGAACGAAGCGTACGGCGGTTGTGAAGGCGAAGACGATCTCGTAAGGCACACGAGTTTGTTCTAAGGCCAAACCTAGGTGGTCTGGAGAGGTTGTAAGAAAGAACACTGAGAAAGATTCAACGAGCACTATGAAGCGTAAAGTCATTGCTAAAGCGTTTTCCAAGTTCTTTCCAGTGATCGCATAACCTGCGCCAATGAAGGCGGCAATGAAGTTTGTGAGGAAGATTAGTGTGGCTAGGAAAGCTGCTCCACGCATTGATCTGAGCCACTCGCGTCTGACGCCTGCCAGCAGAACGAATGGTATCTGCATTAGGAAAAGCGCTATGAGAGGCAGTATTTCCGAATACATTATCGCCACAGTAAAAATTGAACACACATAGACAAACTTGATTCTTGGGTCCAGATTGTGAATAGGCGAGTAGATTTTGCGGAATTTGAGTCCGTTGAAGACGCTCATTTGGTCCCCCGCTTCAACATTTTCAGAATGATTTCTTTTGCTTTGTAGACGTCTATGACGTCTTTTGGAAGTTCTAGTTCTGGAAGTTGGGTGGATAGTTCAAGGAAGATTTGGGCTATCTGGGGCGGCACAATGGAAGCTGCTGCCAATGTCTCTGGGTTTGTGAGAATTCTAGCTGCTTCGCCGTCGTCCACTATTTTTCCTTCACGCATCAAGAGAACTCTTGGATTGCATTCAGCCACAAACTCCACGTCATGTGTTACCATTATGACGGTTTTTCCCTGAGTTTTCATTTGCAGGATGAATTGGCGGAGTTTCTCTTTCTGCTGATAGTCCTGTCCTATTGTAGGTTCATCAAGTATCAATGTTTCAGGGTTCCATGCCAATACTGAAGCGAGAGCCACTCGTTTCCTTTCTCCTCCGCTAAGCATGAACGGAGAGGTCTTTCTGTACTGTGTCAGGTTCAGAAGGTTCAGCGCCCAAGTCACTCGGCTCTCCACGACACTTTCTTCAAATCCGAAATTCCTTAAGGCAAACGATATCTCTTCTTCAACAGAGTCGCTGAAAAGCTGATGATCTGGATTTTGGAAGACAAACCCCACATTTCTCGCTAGTTTTGCCACGCTAACTTTAGTAACATCAACTCCGTTGACCGTTACTTGGCCTTTCGTCGGTTTCAGCAAACCGTTGAAGTGTTTCACCAATGTCGTTTTTCCAGCACCATTCTGTCCCATTATGGCCACAAATTCTCCATCTTTTATGGTTACTGAAACGTCCCTGAGCGCTTCCACGTCGTTTGGATAAGTGAAGGAGATGTTTTTCGCTTCGATCATGTTCTTGCCAAAGCCTCCTTCACAAGAGCAGCCATTTCTTCCGATGACAGCGGAACGATGTCGCCTAATCTTATCTTCTCTTTCGTAAGTATTTGATAGAGGCGCGTTGCTTTTGGGATTCCTATTCCGACTAGGCGAGCTTCTTCGGAACGGAGTGTTTCTCGTGGGTCTCCATCTTGAACGATTTTTCCTTCGTCCATTATGATAATGTGGCTGGCGTATCTGGCTGTCAAATCAAGTCTGTGTTCAACAAGCACGACGGTTATGTCGAGGTTTTTGTTTAGCTCGTAAATGACTTCAAATATTTTCTTAGCGCTCAACGGGTCGAGGAAGCTCGTAGGCTCGTCCAGTATTACGACTTCCGGTTGCATGGCGAGAACTGAAGCTATAGCCACACGTTGCTGTTGGCCACCAGAAAGCTCATGAGG
>CAZHWL010000012.1:0-15121 GCA_964536035.1 uncultured Candidatus Bathyarchaeia archaeon
TCAGAAAGTGCCATACCAGCAGACGAGACACATTTAAATCCGTTAATGCTTCGCCGCTGGCCACGGTACAAGATCAAAAAGTGACAATGTTGACTACAGACTATAGAAAACGCAATCCGGCAAATAGACTTAAATTAAAGCCAAGTTTTGATGATAAAGTTGCTTTGATAAAGTTTCATCCGGGCATTGATTCATCATTAATAGATTGGTATGTGGAGAAGAAGTACAAGGGCATAGTTCTTGAAGGGACAGGTTTAGGCCATGTTAGCGAGTGCCTTCATGAAACAATAAAAAATGCTGCAAAGAACGACGTTGTTATTGGCATGACATCGCAGTGTGTCTGGGGGCGAATAAACATGAACGTCTACGATTCAGGACGCGATTTGCTGGCTTTGGGCGTAATACCTTTGGAGGACATGCTCACGGAGACGGCGCTCGTCAAGCTCATGTGGATATTCGGACAAACCAAAAGTGTTGATGAGGCCAAGAAGCTTCTAACCATGAACATTGCGGGGGAGTTCTCGCCGAGGACTCTGCCTGAGTCTGAACCATGTTAACTTGGAGGATGCTGCTATTTTGAAGATGGATTATGAGAAGGTCGGGTTGAAAGTCGGGTTGGAAGTTCACCAGCAGCTAGACACATCAGCAAAGCTGTTCTGCAGCTGCAAACCTGAACTCTTCAAAGAAGAAGCGCCAATAACGTTCATACGAAGACTTCGACCGACACAGAGCGAGCTTGGACAGATTGATCCAGCAGCCTATTTCGAATTCCAAAAGGGTGTGAAAATCAAGTACGAGGCGAACAATGAGACTTCATGTCTTGTTGAAATGGACGAGGAGCCACCGCATCCGCTAGACAAAGAAGCGGTAGCCATCTGCTTGACAATAGCTCTCATGGTAAACGCGAAGCCTGTTGACGAGATCCATGTTATGCGTAAAACGGTCATAGATGGATCAAACACCACGGGTTTTCAGAGAACATGTGTGATAGCGATGAATGGACAAATGCAAGTGGCAGGCAAGAATGTGCCCATTCAACATTTGAGCTTAGAAGAAGATGCGGCGAGAAAAATGGGCGACGAAGAAGGCAACACAATCCGCTATCGCATAGATCGGCTAGGCATACCGCTGATAGAGGTAACAACTGCGCCAGTAATTAAAACGCCAGAAGAAGCAGGAGAAGTTGCGCTCGCAATAGGAAGTATATTACGTGCAACAGGCAAAGTCAAACGGGGCCTCGGCACAATTCGCCAAGACCTCAATATCTCAATTCCAGATGGCGCACTCATAGAGATTAAAGGCGTTCAGGAACTTGAAATAGTCCCGCTTGCCGTGGAATACGAAATTCAGCGCCAACTGAACCTCTTAAAAATCCGCGAAGAACTGAAAAAGGCAGAAGTAGCAGAGAAGGATCTGCAGGAAGAGCTCTTCGACGCCACCGAAGTTTTCAAGCAAACAAAGTCCAAAGTCATTCGAAAAGCCCTAGACAAAAACCAGAAAGTACTGGCCGTGAGGCTTCCCAAGTTCAAGGACTTTTTGAAGCGGGAGTTACTGCCAAACTTCCGTTTGGGAACTGAAATGGCGGACAGGGCACGGTTTTGGGGAAGAGTTGGCGGAATCTTTCACACAGATGAAATGCCAGCTTACGGGATATCAGCGGAAGAAGTGGAGCAACTGAGGAAGCTTGTCAATGCCCAAGAGAATGACGCAATCGTGTTTGTGGCAGATGACGTTCAAAACGCCGAAGATGCGTTAAAGGCTGTCGTGGAAAGAGCACGCGAAACCATGAAGGGCGTGCCTGAAGAAACACGCACAGCGAACCCGGATGGTACGACGCGCTATATGAGGCCGAGGCCTGGAGCTGCGAGAATGTATCCTGAAACAGACATTCCTCAGATGCGGATAACTGAAGAGCAGATAGAGAGAATCCGTTCGCATTTGCCTGAATTGCCTGAGCAGAAGCTTGGGCGACTGGTGAAGGAGTGTAAGCTTAATGAGAAGCTTGCGAAGCAGATTCTTGACTCGCCATACATTGAACTGTTCGAGATTGTGCTCAAGGAAAGCAAAGTGTCACCTACTGCTGTCGCTGTGTTTTTGACTGAGACTCTGAAATCCTTGAAGCGCGATGGAATGCAAGTGGACAAGGTTTCGGACAGTCTGATCCGCGAGATGTTCAAGAATGTAGGTGCAGGAAAGCTGATGAAGGAATCCATGTCTGATGTGACAATTTGGCTTGCAAAGAACGAAGGCAAGGACATACAGGAAGCCATAAACAGTCTTGGTCTGAAAGCGGTATCTGAAGAGAATTTGAATGCCTTCGTAGACAAAGTTGTGGCTGAGAACAGGAAGCTGATTCAAGAGCGTGGAGAAGCCAGCTTCGGAATACTCATGGGCTACATCATGAAGGATCTGAGAGGAAAAGTTGACGCTGCACAAATCAGCAAAGTACTGAAAGAAAAAATGAAGAAAGGCTGAACCGCTAGACGCTTCACTTGTAGTCTTTGAGTTTGATGAGTGGAGGCTGTAGCTTCGCTTTCTCGCCGCAGTAAGGACACATGTTGAACTCTGGCAGCAACGGCTTTCCACATGCCGGACAGATGGTTTGATATGGGACTTTTTCATCGATTTTCTTGAATTCTCTTTTCAAGCTTGCTAACTCTGTCTTCATTTTCTCGACGCTTTCCTTCACCAGCTTGATGTCTCTTACTTCTGTCCGCACGTTACAAACCATGTCTTGCACATGTGCCAAAGTCTCTTCGTTTGATTCCATGGTTTCGAACATTGCGTCAAGAACTTCGCTCTTGCGTTCGAGTAGCTGGTTTTCAACAGCGCTCTGCGATTTAGCATCTGAAAGTATTTTGTTCAGGAAAATCTCGACAGGGTTTTCGAAGGCTATTACGCAGGTTATGCCCCACATTATGAGGGATGCTGCTGCAGTGATCCAGAAGTATGCTGTGGGCGCTATCATTTGGAGTTTTTCGCCTACGAATGGGTAGAGTTGAGGCAACTTCATGGGGTTGCCGAATATCAACGCAGAAATTGCGTCGATGAAGTGCAATGTGGCTATGAAGGTTAATGAACTGAAGACCCACACCGAGACCCCTTTTCGACCCATAGACATCCCTTTTTTTGTGTATTCAAAACGTTCAGCAACATAGAATAGTGTATCTTGATATTTAATACGATATTCCCGTTTCGGAATATATCAAGACACGTAAGTGGCAGAAATGATAGTTTGATTTGTCAGATAGTATCTTGACAAGCTCCTTGAATGCGTCTCTCTTGAATAATGTGTCGTGGAAATCACTCAACAGAGGTACTTGATCGCCTTCACCTTGAAGTCTGCTTATTTAAGAATATGTGCCTAACTGTGGAGTAACTGTCAGATTTCTGACATCTTATATGCTCATCTGCATCGTTGGGGGCGTACTGCAGAGGAGGAGTGCCAAAAAGCAACCTGTAACGCAGGAACTATCAAGGAGTTGTGTGCTCCCTGCAGCTATAGACTCTTGTCTATAAACCCATACAGTCAGTCGAAATGAAGAAAGCCACGATACTCAAAAAACGATATTTCTTATATAATGGCTGCAAAATAGAAAGAGTGTCTCTCACCTTAATCTTGTAGGAAGGCGCACATTCATTGAGAAAATCGATATTTAAGAAGCTTGAAGCACAGGGGCTGATAGCAAACTATAACCGTCTCCGAAAGAATCTTCCGCCCAAATTGCCTGAACGTGTCTTTGTGTGGGATGAAACCCTAAGCGAAGGCGTTCAAACACCAGCAGTATTCCTCACGTATGTGGAAAAAGTCAAGCTTGCCAAAATGATGGACGAAATAGGCGTCTCCATAATAACAGTTGGTCGCCCAGCGTTATCGGAAGAAGAGAAGAACAGCGTCAAAAGGATTGCAAACGAAGGTTTTCAACAAGCCAGCATCGCTGCAGAAGCACGCGCAAACAAGAATGAAATTGATGCGTGCTTGGAATGCGGCGTCAGAGAAATAGCTATCATCACGCCATTCAACGGGCTAAACCTGCAGCACCGATTGAAAATGACCAAGGAACAAGTACTACACAATACCACGGAATGCATTCAATACGCAAAGAAACACGGAGCAAAAATAGACCTAATCCTAGAAGACGGAACACGAACACCTGTTGAAGACATCACAAAAATCTTCGCAGAAGCAGTCAAAGCCGGCGCAGACAGACTTGTGGTCTCGGACACTGTCGGCTTTCTGAGGCCTTTATCCATGCGCTATCTAGTCTCACACGTCAGAGACGACCTTGCTGCCAATAAGGTTAAAGAGGTTCCTCTTTCTGTTCACTGTCACAACGACTTCGGCTTAGCTACAGCCAACACACTCGCCGCCGTAGAAGAAGGCGTCTCCTACGTGCACACATGCGTTGTCGGTTTTGGAGAAAGAGCCGGTTGCGCTCCCTTGGAGGAAGTTGTAACTGCATTGGAATTACTTTATGATGTGGACACAGGAGTAGACTTGAACAAGATCTACAGACTAGCTCAATTGGCTGAAAAGACATTCGCCTTACCCGTACAATTCCACAAGCCGCTTGTAGGCGACAACGCTTTCTCTCACGAAACAGACGAACGCGTAGAAGGAATGCTTGCCAACTCGATGACATACGAGCCTTTCCCGCCTGAGATAATAGGACGAGAAACCCAGTACTATCTGGGCAAGCAAGCTGGAAAGCGCCTCATCGAAGCCCGGCTGACTCAAGCAGAAATCAGCGCCTCACCAGCTCAGCTTGAAGAGATAATGAGAAGAATGCGCAGAATGCACGAAAGCGCAGACAAAGGCGAGGCGCAAATGACCTTCTACCAGATCAAAAAACTCATGAGAGACCTGCGAAAAGGCTTGGGCGAAGAAGAGTTCTGGAGACTAGTCGAAGACGTCACAAAACAGAAACCCAAGTTCAAACCAAAAGAACCCGCAACACCTACTTAGATCGTGGAATATAGATCCCCTTAGGGTCAATAGCTTTCAGCAATTCCAGTTCCTCATACGTAGGAAGCTCTGTCGTAGGCACGTTCTGCGGAATAATCAACTCAAAGCCAGAGTTTTCAACAACTTGCTGAACAGAAACTCCGGGATGAACAGTTGCAAGCCTAATCCTCTTTGTCTTGGGATCAAAATCCATCTGACACAAGTTCGTAACCACAAGAGAAGGACCACCACCAAGCAAACCAGTTCTCTCTCTAGCTCCCGGCCCATCCAAGAACCCTGGGCTTGTCAAATAGTCCAGTTTCTTAACCATCTTTCTCTTCTCATGCGTCATTATGGCCACAACGCGTTTTGCCGAGCTTATTATGTCATTTCCTCCACCGCTTCCCGGAAGCCTAACCACTGGCTTCTCAAAACTTCCAATGTACGTAGTGTTAATGTTTCCATACTCATCTATCTGAGCCGCACCAACAAACCCCAAATCCACATGTCCACCCTGCAACATCAAACCAAGCGTCTCAATAAGACCAATAGCTCCCGCAGCATGATATCCAAGCCGCGAATCAGCTATCGATAGAGCAATGTCCTTAGCATTAGAATCAATAAAACCTGCCTCATAAACGATCTTTGCTCCTGGCGCATGTGTCTTCTTAGCAAGCATAGCAGCTATCAGCGGCAATCCTGTGCCAATAAAGACGACCTCGCCGTTCTTTATCTGCTTGGACCCGCAAACTGCCATAAGCTCCAACGTGGTGAATTCTTCTGGCTTTGCATATTTCTTAGTCATCTCTCATCTTCCTCCAACATCTAATACGCAAGCGGTTTCTTGGCCTTGAGCTTCAAGAGTCGTTCTATGCCAACTTTCTGCAGGAGCTCCTTGTAATCATTGAAGGCCATTATGTATTCTTCGCAGTATTTCTGCCATCCTTCTTCCGTCTTGCACTGATCATAGTACATGCGAACATGCTCCATGTCATAATCATAGTAATTGTAAACCATCATCGGATACGAACCCCACGGACACTCAACCACATGAGAAACGTAAATGTTAGGAATAACCGTCTGATCCGGCTGAGCCCTTATGAACTCAGTGTCAACAATCTCCTCAGCCATAACGATAAGCTTCTTTCCAGCCCTTGCGCCCTCAATATCTTCACCACGTATACCATCTATCTGAGCGTTTCCTTCCTTGTCCACACGCGAAACGTGCACTATACTGAAATCAGGACGAACAGAAGGAACCAGCACAACCTTCTCGCCCGTAAAAGGACAGTCCATCGTATGTGCCTTCTTTGACCTGAACCTCGACTTTGTAAGCAAATCTGTGCCCAGCATGCTCTTCAAAGGCATGAAAGGAACTCCAAGCGCGCCGCCTAAGAAACGCAGCGCCATCGCCAAGTTAGAATAGTCCTCGATTTCTATGGCTCCTTCCTTGATTCGCCTCTGAATATTCGGGACAAGACCTATGCCCTCAATTGCAAAGAACGCCAGCTCAAAACGTGAGACCACCTTGGCTCCTGAGAGTATGTCTATGTCCATTTCCGAGCCGCAAGTGTAAATCGTCATGTTACGCTTATTCTGCCTCACAAGTTCGTGAGCAAAAGCCATTGGTGGACGCTGAAAGCCAAAGCCTCCCCAGAAAATGTGAGACCCATCTGGAACAAGCTTAACTGCCTCTTTCAAGGATATCCGCTTGTCTTCTATAGGTACCTCAACCAAACATTGCACCAGCCAAGTTAGAACTGAATAACAAACATCCAAGACATAAAGATTTTTCGACCAGAAACCAAGCTTGCCCAGTCTAACCTAACCATCTCGAGATGTCTACACTCCTCTCAAGCTTCAACTCGATCCCCATAGGTTCAAACGCCTGTTCTAACGCAGTCGAAAGGTTTCTCACGTAGTCATCAACATTCAAATCAGTAATGGCTACATCAGACTCTGCAGGTTTGACCGTGAAAGTCCTGCCTCGATAGTTAAAGGGCTTCACTTTAACGAAAGCGACAGTGTCCCCTCTCGCCAGTTTTCTGCCTCTATCAATAAGCTGCAAGGCGCACTGATAGGCCTGAGCATACGTTTTTGCACCAGCCAATTTCTCGTTAGGATCAATGTAAAGCTTCACGGAATAGCGCATGTCCGCGAGCTCAAACTGTCTACTCTTCAAGCCTGCTACTGCTTTTCTAACGATCTCTTTCATTCTGAAAGTGGCTTGAGCATATTCTTCTTGGTTCCTAACAGAAGATAGCTCTCTGACACACTGCTCAAAAACCTTTGCAATATACATGGGCGCGTTAGATTTCATAGCTGTGACGCCCTTGATGTCTGGCTTCCCATCAGGCAAGATCCCGAAGTAGGCTTTCTTAGCCTTGGGCAGGACACACAGATTGTACCTTTTGTCAACAGCTAGATCTAGCCGAAATCTTTCTTTGACGGCTTTGATCAACCATTGAACCTGCTCCTCAGCAGCATTGTCCAAGAACAACGAGTCAGTGTCTCCATAAAGCGGCCGCAATCCCTTTTCCTCAGCCATCTGCCAGCTTTCTTTGAGCACGTAACGCCCATAACCCGTTATTGCCTCAGCAAGTGGCGGACAAGCCAAACCGTGAATCCTCACCGTGACGCCGTAACAAGATACAGACATCAACTTCAACAATTTAGCTGCAGTCGTCGCGACCTTTCTCTCTTCCTCCGTCAAAGCATTATCCTTTGAGGCAGGCTTAAACTGCCTTATTCTCAACTCTTTCAACGCGCCTACAAGAATCGCATAGAAACCTCTTCGACGAGTGCAAACGTGTCCATCAAAATCTGGAACCTTATTCTTGATGCACTCAGGATGATTGCAGTTGACTGTCTCATATGAAAGATTAAAGCTGTCAATGCAACTTGGGTACAGACTCTCAAAATCGCAGACCACCGTGTTAAAATAGATTCCAGCCTTAGGTGCAACCGTCAACGCCCCTGTGACAGTGTGCGTTTCCTGCCCTCTTTTCAGCTCTTCAGAAGTTGGTATGAGAATATTGTTTTTTCTCAAGTACGTGTGAATAATTGATTTCAACCAGTCGCTAACATGATGACTGCGGAAGGCTTCAGGCAGCGGAATATTGCCTATCCTCGCAAGCACCCATGCAGCATGGATCTGCTCAGCATCAGCATCTTTGACACCGAAAACCTGTGAATCGATGTTAGGCATCGGTTGATTGAGTATCGTGAACCACCATAGCAACTGCTCATATTTGGTCTGGTCGTTTGTTCGCGCTTCTCGAAAAGTTGTCTCGAGTCGCTTTGCGTTTTCTTCTGACAAGGTCAGAATAGGTTTTAGGTCATTTTCAGAATGCCATGCTCCAAAGTGAAACCCTTTGTCGTAAACATACGATTTGGGGAGATCAATTTCTGCTTCCCAGACTTGGCGAAATTGCTCAACAGCTTTTGAAGCGATTCTGGCATTAGGCCACATGATCTTTGAGAGGACTCGGGTTTGTCCCGTGAACACGTCTGTTTTTTCCACGGTTTGAACATTGCCGCTGAAAAGTCTGACTGCTTCATTCTCTTCTGTTGTAAGCGGATTTAGTGCAAGAAAATAAGGTCGGTAGTCGTTATCGGTAATCTCTTTGATCTGTCCGTCATGAGTTAAAAATCTGAGCTTGATCGCATTTGTCTCAGTAACCGTAGCATCCACAAGACACAGTTCGCTCAAGATCTGAGGCTCCTGTTAAGACCTAGCTGAGCCAGCACCTCTGAGATCTCGTGTTCTGTCAGTTTCCTCGGATAGTTGTAGATCGGACCGCTTGGTTTTTCATTATAGTAAGGGCGGTTGCAATCTGGGCATCCTGACGTGAGAAAGGGCGTACCTGATTTGGCTACGCGCATCAGAGTTTCTTCGTCTATTCCAAAACCAGTGACTCTGTCGTTTTCGTCAAAGCGCATATCTGCTGCATTGGCAATTTTGTTTACAAGCAAATGCCTGACAAGTTGCATTCGCCTATATCTTTCAATTGAAGGTTGAGCACAGTTTTCCAATGCTGTTCCTCTGATTGGCGTGAAGGCGAACAATCCTGACAGCACGTTCATATCGACACACCTCTGCATAGCCAACGTCATTTCTTTCTCTGTTTCTCCTAATCCAACAATGAAATGCGTGCTAACTCGGTTTTTTCCAAAGATGCTAACTGCTTCTTTTAACAGTTCAAATTGCTGCCTCCAATCATATGGGCCATCTGCATGTTTTCCCTTGATTTTGACAAACAGTTCTTCTGTTGCAGCATCTAAGGGAATCCCTATTCTCTCAGCACCAGCCTCAGCAAGCAACCTTATGTTTCTTCCACTCAAAGGTTGACATGAAACCGAAATGGGCAACATTGCCTTTTCAGAGATAGCTTTCACCAAACTGACAAGCTGGTCAAAAACTGACGGATAATTCAAGGCCTGAATACAGACTCGTTTAATCCTGCCTAAATCAGCCGCTCTAGCCAATCCTTCAAGTGCTCGTTCCGCTTCAAAAACTGGCCAAGAAACCCTTGAAAGCATGTCTGCCCTGCTGCCACTCTGTCTAGCTTGAGGACAGAAACTACAATTTGCTGCACACTTGCCATCACGATAAGTCATGAAATACGCAGTCGTTGGTTCAGCGTCAAGTTTTCCCTTCATAAGTCCTAAAAGCATGGCTGTGCCTACGGAAACTCTTATCAGCACAGGCAAATCTTTGCAGAAGTCTTTTGACTGCATTCTACTCCCCTGCGATTCTGATGATCAACGACTGCTTTACGTGAAGTGTGAGTCTTTTTGATAATTAAAAAGCTTTCACAGTTGAACATATGCTCTATCCTTTCAAGTTGCAAGATATTTGCAATCGATACGAAGTGACAGAAACCATTAAACATGACTCTGAAGAATTATCCATAGAAGACTGATGACAAAGCTTTCAGTTGAAGAACTTTGGACCATGAGCGACAGCAAATTGCAGAGCATTCTAGATAATAGCAAGACACTGCCAGGACAGAGAAGAATCCATTTCTATGCGCCCAGTTTCATGTACTACAAAACAAGTCACTATTGTTCTTCACCGACTGCTTTTCCCACAATATCGATAACGGGCAAAAACTGCGCACTGAAATGCAAGCATTGTGGAGGAATTGTTCTTGAAACTATGTACCCTGCCCTTCAACCTCAACAGCTGTATGATTTATGTGAAAAACTAAAGCGTGAAGGTGCTGAAGGATGCCTAATAAGTGGAGGCTGTCTGCCAAACGGGTCTGTCCCAGTTGAAGGATTTGCGAAAGTCATTGGAAAAATCAAACGCGAATTAGGCTTGACTGTCCTAGTTCATACTGGAACCATAGATCTCAAGACCACTAAAGCCCTTAAGACAGCCAATATCGATGCGGCATTGATCGACATAGTAGGATCAGATGAGACGATAAAGGAGATATTCAAACTCAACGTGACAGTTCAGAACTATGCAAGTTCTTTGAAAGCGCTAAATGACTCTGGATTAGCTTTTGTGCCCCATGTTATCGTGGGGCTTCACTATGGTCAGCTCTTGGGCGAGTTGAACGCCTTGAAATTGGTGTCAGATTTTAAGCCTTCGGCCCTCGTGATAATCGCATTTATGCCCATACATGGAACAGCTATGAAGAACGTTGAGCCTCCACAACCCTTGGACATAGCCAGAACCATAGCAATTGCAAGAACAATGTTTCCAGAAACACCGCTAGTTCTGGGATGCATGAGACCTAAGGGTAAACATCGAGCGGAGACAGATATTCTGGCTCTGAAAGCAGGAGTGGATGCGATTGCCTTTCCAAGTGAAGAGGCAATCAGGTTCGTAGAAGATGTTGGCTGTGATATCTCTTTTTCTTCGTTCTGCTGTTCGCAAATATATGTCGATCTGCTGTCTGAGCAGGACGAGACCGGAAAGCCATAAGCAAATCGAAACTGCCGCTTCGACGATAACAACACGTGTAGTTTTTTTCGAAGCAGTTCGAAGTATCGAGTTTCGAGAAAGCTTGTGAGTTCTTTCTCTATTTGTTTGAACGTGAACTCTGCACGATCATCTTGTACCCTAAAGCTATCGCCCACATTGAAGCTGAAACTGCTGAAATCGTCTCAGGAATTGCAACGTTTTCAACATACGGCACAGTGAACTGAAGCACCCATGGAACGGCTGCAATCATTGCCACCATGAACGTGAACCAACCTAGTTGCTTCTTATCTGCAAGTAGAAAGGTTGCAACAATAAGCAGCATTGATATCGGAAAGAGCATGAAGAAAGCAACAGAAACATAAAAATGCGTCGGTCTAACGCTTTCCGGGAAAACACCAATTGCAGTGAGCGACACAACCGCCAACGTGAAAACTGCAGCACCAATTTTTCCGAGCAGCTTATCGCCTAGGAAACTGAACAAACCACTAGCAAAAATTAACGCTATGATTCCGCTGGAAATGAGGCCATAGTTGAAGAGTGGCGCTGTTGTGCCGCTTTGGATGCCCAGATCGCTTAGAGCATTTTGCGTCCAGCTAAAGGACGGTGAATACGAGATCGCCAGAAGTATGCATGTAAAAGCAATTATTGGAGTTAGAATTCCACAGATTCCAGAAGCTTTGAGCCAAGTCGTTTTTCTTGAAATCATGGCAAGCCCCCATAACGCCTATGTCCTTTTTCTCAGTTTACTGGTTTATGTTTTGCGGGACAAACCTGCTAAGCCTGTGCAGAGAACGCATCTTTTCCTTGTCTCCAAACTTTGCCTCCTGAATTGCCTGCTTAAGCACTTGTATGGATTCATCCATCGCTTTGCGATCCACAGGAAATGGCACGCCATCTTTGCCACCATAAGCGAAAGAATATTTCACTGGATCTTTCCAGCTCGGCTTTTCACCGTAGACAAGCTCCGCAACCAACGCCAATCCTCTGACCGTTGCTGGCCCGACGCCCTTAAAGCCTAACAGTTCCTCGTAATTTCTTGGCTGGAAATCGTAGACTTGCTTCAATGTCTTCCAGTTTATCCCCCTTGGCATAGATAAAGTGTCAATGCTCTGTCTTTCAGTAATTTTTGGCAGCCAATCTTGAAGCGACTTTTGGTAGGTTGGATTGTTGGGAATAATCATGCGCATTATCTTCTCAGGTTTTTCTCTAGCTATGTCTACTGAGGCTCTTCTGGATCCCTCGCTTTCTTTCGAAGTCATATCCAACACGGCGTCACGTCTTGCGTCGCCAACTATCGCGTTGTGCGGCTCAATGACAAAGTTTTGAATGTTTTCAGAAAGCCAGTGGTACCGCCTAGCTGTTCTGTCTTGGGGGCACATGCCTTGCTGGATTACTGCCCATTTTCCATCTTCACTTATCAGGAAAGCATGATGATAGAGTTGATATCCCGCTTGAACAGCAGTGTTGTCGACTTTTGCGCTCATCTTGCTAGCATACTGTAAGGTTGCAATGCTGCCGGTTGAAAAGCTGAACCTCTCACCAACAGATTCAATCTCGACAGGCGTCTGGCGCGAGGCTCTTCCTTTTCCTCCGCAAACAGCGAGGCCATGTTCTTCAGGAATGATTGCTTCCTTTAAGACTCCCGTCAAGACGGTTGTAACGCCTGACGAGTGCCAGTCATAAGCCAAAACACAGCCTAACGCTTGAAACCAAAAAGGGTCAGAGATTCGCTTCAGGAAATCCGTTCTACCGTATTCATTGATGATAATAGTGACTATCTCTCTGGCTAAGCCCTTCATGCGTGTAGTCAGCCATTCTGGAGCTCTGCCATAATGAAGTGGAAGACTGGCAACACCTGTCCTCTGCACGTTGCACCAATCCGATCAAAACTTAGCTCAGTATAAGGTTTAAACTGTTGTGTCTATGTTCTCAGCAAATGTCCTTCCCTGTCGATTTCTCCACACCGGATTCTTGTTGTGGAAATTGGAATGTGGTTCTCTGATGGAACCATTTTGACTGTGACTATCTGAAGTGGGTGCAAGCCTGCTTCTTGTCTTTTCTTGTTGATTTGCAACGCCATTGGCTCTGTTTCTTCGCTCACCACGAGCGCTTCAATGCCGCCATTTGACAAGGTTATGCCAAAAGGATCGCTTAATGGGAATATCTCAGCTCTTTCTATGGCTCCATCTTTTCTCAAAAAGGCCTCAAGTTCTTCCAGCCTATGGGCGTACGGTTCCGTTACGTGAGGTTTGCCTAGTCTTTTGACAAATTCGTCTGAACATAAACCTATCTGCACATGCTCGCCCACTTCAAATGCTTTCATGAGGAGCGATCGGTGTCCTTTGTGAAGTTCGTCAAAGGTGCCGCCCACGGCAACTCTTTTGAACTGCTTACCCATTTCGTTTCAACCTATCAATCTGGCGCCGCTATGGTCAATCTTGGCGGTAAGAATACTGTTTTGAGGCAAGACATGCTTAAAAGCTTGAACCACTCTATCGGCGTTTTCTGATGTTGCCAACACATGGATTGCTTCGCCAACCATGTTTTGAGCAGCACCTATGGCACCAGCTTTTCTGGCGAGTTTAGCCAGCGTTTGCAGTCGTTCTGTCATAAAGCCTGTTTGAACAGCAAAGTCTAGACAGCAGTTCATGAAATTATCAAGTGACGGTTCGGCAAGTATCTTTTCAAGAGTGATCTTACCCCATTTATTTATTGTAGCTCGTTTTTCAGGTGAGGAGAGTACACTTTTTGTCGGTATGGGCCCATAATACCCTGTGATGATGACGTGGTCTTCTGTCGTTGGTATGCGGTCTATGATAGACTTGCCAGGTGCTCCAGGCTCCACTGAGAGGATGCATCCGCCAAGCATTATCGGGCCGACTGTGCCCAAACCTGTTTTGCATCTAACTTCTGCGGCATGGGCGACTCTGCCGAGATCGTTATAGGTAATGTTCAGTTCTAGGGCTTTTGACATTGCAAGAGCCGTGCCCAGTGCGCCGGCTGCACTTGTACCGAAACCTGATCCAATGGGCACCGCTGTTTCATGTTTTATTGAGACATCAAAGAACTTGCTACTCTTATCAAGCAACACTTGTGCCACGTACTTCGTTGTTTCAGCTTCTGGAGTCAGTTTTCCGTTTATGAATATGCTGATACTATTTGCCTTTGCTTCTGCCAGTCTTACTTCAGTAAAAACTCCTTTCTGAATCACAAATCCGCCGCCGCGCGCACCAATAAGATCAGTGTCCAATATTGGTGTTCCATCTTCTTCGGTGTCGCATATCTGAAAGAAACTGGAGATGCCTGCTGGACTGAATGCCTTAGCCATATTCACATTTTATCTACTCTTTATTGGGAGGCTTGAGAGATGGAAAGGCCTTGTAACATGCCTCTAATATGGGTGGTCCAAGTGCAATCAGGAACGGAATTTCTGTTGAAAACGTCCAAACAAGATACGTCATTCCACCTGCAATCGCTAAAGGCGTGAGCTCAGTGCCTCCAGGCATTATGAAAAATTGGCTGAACACAGGAACCATCAACCCGATTATTGCACTACCCACAAGCAACCCCATCATTGAACCTATCTCATAGCTTCTCCATTTGGGAGTGATCGCCACGGCTATTAAGAGCGCTACGTAGCTGGCTATAATTATTCCTGAGAATAAGAGCGCATAATCACCTGATAGGTAAGCATATGCAACCCAAATAAGCAGCGCATTAATTAGTCCATAGCCTAACATGGAGATTTTCCAATCAACCTTCCTCCTTGCAATGAAGCCAATTATTGCAAACATGACGAAATTTGATGTAACTCCTGCCATTAAGCTCAAAACGGGGTTGCCATGAATTAACATGTCACTGAGAAATATGCCTAGAGCTGCGCCGAATCCGCCTACCCATGGGCCAAAAATAACCGCGAATACTGCAGGAATGATTACAGGAGGCCAGAACCTTACTAATCCAAATCCTGGCGTTGTTAGGGGGATGATGTAATAAAATATGTATCCAAATACTGTATATAGACTAGCATTCAATGCAAACGCTGCAACATCAAGTGCTCTCAATTTAGGCTCCTCTGGAACCCTAACAAAAGCATTGGCAAGATAAGTCTTCCGTATGGATTATTTAGACACGTTTAGATTATGACTAGCCATTTTGACATCGTCTTGATGTTTCGATTTTCGTGTTGTACACGTGTACAGGTTATGTGTAGCTGTGTTCTACGCACAAATTGTCAT
>CAZHWL010000013.1:0-15037 GCA_964536035.1 uncultured Candidatus Bathyarchaeia archaeon
GGCTCATAACCCGGAGATCGGTAGTTCAAATCTACTCCCCGCTACCAGATTCTATGACAAAAGCATAATTGCGACTTAACATGTCTTCAGCCCTTTAGACCCCATGGTGATTTGCATCTGTCTTTCTGCTAGAAGATGGTTCCACAAGATTAAAATTCTCTAAGCATGAAGTACTTGAGTGCTTAAAGAGGAGAGAAGGAAAATGCGAAAACTAGCAATTCTTTCTACAACTTTGATTCTGATTTTGATGGCTTCGACGATGGCGATGTTCTGCAGAGCACCTGACGCAACACCAAAGACTAGCCTCTCAAGAATCGCAAAGTACAGCGTGGACCCTTTCAGGGTTCAAGCAATAACCTCTGCTGAAATGGACAATACACCCGCAGATCCGATCCCATACAACGTGGATATGGTAGATGCTGAAAAAACCACGAACGACGGTGAAGGCATCTACGTTGCCGTTCTGGACACGGGATTATTATCCAATTACCTTTCATTCTTCCCGCCAAGCATGGTTGATATTAAGGAAGAATGGGGTAAAGGCTTCACGCATGACGTATTCTACGTCGGTTCGGGTGGAAACTGGTCGGATGATGGCAAATTCTCATACGGTCCACTCAGAGATGACCGTGGCTTTCTCACACACGACGCTGGTAACCCAGATAAATACGGCTTCGGATGGGGTTCTGGTCACGGAACTCACGTCTCAAGCATCATAACAGGTTACGGCTTCTGGAGAGGAACAGTCAGCACTTGGATAGCTGGAGTAGCACCCAAAGTCACTATCATCCCAGTTCTCGTTCTGGACGACTGGATCGCGTTTGAACCAAAAAAGAATGGGGGTGCAGGGTGGTTCTGGACAGGCGGCACTGACGAAATGGTTGCTGCTGGTATCCGGTACATTGGTGACTTGGCCAAGGAGCACCATGTGAAAATCGTGATCAACATGAGCCTTGGAGGCCCAGGTTATACCCAAGAAGAGCTGGACGCCATAAATTACGCGATCAGCCAAGGCGTGATCATAGTTGCCTCTGCAGGCAACGAAGGTGAAGACGGCATGGGCTGGCCAGGTGCATTCCCACAAGTGATTTCAGCCGCGGCTGCAGGCTGGACGCAAGAATATGGTGGTGGATACTACACGTACTATTGGTGGTGGTGGGATGTTCCCGAAATGCTCAACTCCAACAACTATGTATTTGACCCGTACACTGGCGTTACATACATGAACAATTGGCAAACGTATCTGGTAGATTTTAGCAGTAGACCCAACAAAGACCTTGGTCAAGCAATGTCTGACTTGGACGTTGCAGCGCCTGGTTGCGCGATTCGCGGTCCATACAAACCATATGGTTCAACCCAATGGGGCTTCTATGGGGTTTGGGGAACAAGCCAGGCAGCACCTCATGTAACTGGCGTCGCTGCATTGCTATTGCAATCTTATCCAGAATTGATGCAAGCCGAAATGCACTGGATACTGAAGAAGGCAGCAACAGGAGTTCCACTGTCTGCTGACGGTGCCTACATATCAGATACGTTTAGCAATTTCGCTGTATGGTACTACGCGTGGAATGACCATGACGCGGGTGCAGGGTTTCTGACTTTCGATGAAGCACTTAAAACAGCCAAAAACTATCGCCCACAATAGAATGAAGCAACATCAACAGAATCTATTCCCCTCTTTTTCGATCTGTCTTCTGGAACGTGTACGTTTCTTATTCTTATATTCGCCGAGACTATCTGAAAACGATAATTAGATGTTCTATCCTATTGAAATAGGAGACTTACAGGATAAGAGGACAATTTGAATGGGCATAGTTTTCGCATGCATTGCTCCGCATGGTGTTGAGATGATTCCGGGGCTAGCTGGAAGCATGCTTCAAGCCTTCGCTGTGACGCGCAAAGGTATGGAGCAAATCGCAGAATCCATGAGAGAAAACAGAATTGAGACAGTAATCATCGCTACTCCGCACAACCTTCGACTTGAGGCAACAATAGGCATAGTCACCGCGGAATTTTCGGAAGGCATTCTGGAAGAAAACAACCAGCAGGTCAGACTTCGTTGTCAATGTGATTCTCAACTTGCAAGAACTATTCTTGCACAAGCCAAGAACTTGGGTCTTCCTGTTGTCGGCGTCAATTATGGCACAAGTGAGGGTTCAGCTTCATGCATGCCGATGGATTGGGGCACACTGATACCATTGTGGTTTTTTGCTCGAGAGAAGCATGGGTCTCTCAGGATTGTCATTCTGACGCCTTCAAGAGAGATCCCCTTAGAGAATCTCACTCGTCTTGGACATGCTATTGCTGAGGCTGCTAAAACTTCAGATAGAAGAGTAGCGTTTGTTGCCAGTGCAGATCAGGGTCACGCTCACAGATCTGATGGGCCTTATGGTTTCAACGCAGCTTCTGCAGAATTTGATGAAGCAGTAAAGATGGCAATCCAGAAAAACGATTTGAAACCTCTCTTGAGCTTGCCACCAAAGTTTGTTGAAGACGCTAAGCCTGACAGTATCTGGCAGATCGCTATTTTGCAAGGAGTCTTAGAATGTGTTTCGATGAAGGGATTTATGTTGTCCTATCAGGCACCAACTTACTATGGGATGCTTTGTGCAGAATATCTTCCTGAAGAAAATGTTACGACAACAAAATAAGAAGTGTGGGTACTCACAGTTTTCTGAATAATTCGGCTTTAAGCGAAAGACCGGTTAATTCGATGTCGGCGCTTTGAACTGTCTTACCGTTGATCGTCAGGTTCTCTGCATCCAGAAATGATCGCCACAACTTGGCTTCAGCCACTTTCAGTTGAAGGTTTTCTTTGACTGCCTTGATTACCTTGTATTTCTCAGGGTCGGACATTTCCAGAAGATCCATTTTCGGTTTGTTCTTTTTTCTTATCTGCATGTTGACGCCTCTACCCACAGAGTATCGCAAATCTTAATAAATCAGTTCTTTCTCATCGGAAATATATCAAAATCCGATACATGCGACATAAACACTAAGTTGATGAAGACTAAAAAACGGAGAGTGCAGATGGCGGTTTCTGTTAGAAGACTATGCTCTTCCTTTTTCTTCTTTGCCGAAGTATGTTGTCCATTTGAGTTTGCGTGCGTCTCTTCCAAACTTCAGGGAGCTTTTCCTGCATTTGCTTGAACAGAACCAAAGGAGTGAGCCGTCGTTCTTCACATACATCATGCCTGTGCCTGCTGGGAATTCGCTTCCGCAAAATGAGCATTTTCTTGGCCTTGGCATTTGTTTTTCCTCTAGACAGTTTGGTTCCAGTTTTATTATCTTGTGATTTTCCTGGCTTCTCTTTCAGTTTCTCTCAGCATCAGGACATCTTGAGCGCGCACTGGTCCTTTAACATTTCGAGTTATGATTCGTCCTTTGTCCTTTCCTTCCAAGATGCGTATTCTTACTTGAGATATTTCGCCGGTTACGCCTGTGCGCCCGATTACCTGAATGACTTCTGCTGGCGTGAGTTCTCCTTCTGACGGAGCTGACCTCGCGGCTTTCTCTTCCCTGCTCATCACTGCGTTCCTCTTTTGATCTGCTCCAGTCTGGTGGTTATTTCTTTAATTAATCCTCCAGCGTCTCCTTCTTTGGCGATGCATGCTGCAGCCGCGGGAACATCTATGCCTAGTGCCTTGCCAATCAGTTCTTTGGTCGGGACGAATATGTATGGGATTTTTCTTTCTTCGCAGAGCAGTGGTAAATGGGCAACGACTTCTGGTGGGTCAACGTCTTCAGCTATGACTACTAGTTTTGCCTGCGCTCTTTCGATTGCTTTTGTTGTTTCGTTGGTGCCTTTTCTGACTGAGCCTGTCTTCGCGGCTATTTGCAGGGCTTCATAGGCCGCATCTGCTATTTCTTTCGGAATTTCAAACTTTACGTAGAATGGTTTGGACATAAGCCTCACCCTTCAAATGCACAGTCTAATCGATAATACTTGTTTATGAAGGTTTCTGCTTCAACAGAGCAAGTTATTACTCTATTCGTTTCAACATATTTACTGCTTCATTGGAAACATGCTTTACGTCTGAGGAAGCATTGTGAATCGTGTTTTTATGCTTGTTTTTGTATTTGCAAGTCTGATCGTGTGGAAAAGTTTAAATAGGGTGTCTGGTTTGGACATGCTGCTTTTCGAGGGGAAATTTGAAGGTTGCAGAGATTAGGTTTAGTTATGCATATTAGTCCAAGCAATAGTATCATTGTAAAAACGGAAAAAACTCCCAGAATTGGCGAAGCAGTTGTTGACGAGAACCTGAAACCTGTTGGAAAAGTTTTTGACATATTTGGTCCGGTATCTGCACCTTACGCAGCGATCAGACCTACTGTTCGTGAAGCTGAAAAACTGGTGAACAAAATGTTGTATGCAATCCCCTCAAGAGGAGAAAGGAGAAGATAGGGTATATGAGTAATGAAAACACACGCGGAGATACAGACTCAGCTTCCCCACCCTCACAATCTGTCAAAGTTCAAACTTGCCCAGAGTGTCACAGCACAAGACTCATGCGTGATTACGAAACCGCTGAAATTGTATGCATGGACTGCGGCATAGTAGTGGCTTCCAAAATAGCTGACAGAGGACCAGAATGGCGAGCTTTCGACGATGAGCAAAGAGCGAAAAGAACCAGAGTTGGCGCTCCATTGACCTACACAATTCATGACAAAGGCCTTTCAACAATGATTGACTGGCATGACAGGGACATATATGGAAAGAGCTTATCGCCAGGACAGAAAGCTCAAGTTTACAGGCTTAGAAAGTGGCAGAGACGCATCAGAGTTTCGGATGCGACGGAACGCAATCTTGCATTCGCTTTGTCTGAGATAACAAAGATCGCGAACAATCTGAATCTTCCGAAGAACATACTTGAAACGGCTTCCGTTATCTACCGTAAGGCCGTGAAGGAGAGACTTATACGCGGAAGATCAATTCAAGGCGTGACGGCGGCGGCAATCTACTTGGCATGTAGACAATGCGGATTAGCTAGGACATTGGAAGAGATAGCTCAGTCGTCAAGTGTGAACAAAAAGGAAGTCGGTCGCAGCTATCGCTTCTTAATCAGGGAACTTGACTATTCGATTCCGCCTCTCAAACCGAGCCAATACATCACAAAGTTTTCAAATCAGTTGACTATGGCAGGAAAGGTGGAAGAGATTGCTCACAAAATCCTAGCGGCGGCAAAGGAACTTAAGCTTACTTCAGGGCGTGGTCCCACTGGAATTGCGGCTGCTGCAAGTTACATTGCTTCCGTGTTGACTGGTGAGAGAAAAACTCAGAGGGAGATAGCTGAGATTGCGCAAGTGACTGAGGTCACTATTCGGAATCGTTACAAAGAACTTGTTGAGCGCTTGCTGTTCCAGATGTCTCTCTAGACATCTGACTCTTTTTTTTTTTCTGTGCGACCTATTTTCTGGTTTAGTTCCTATTATGCTTGGCAATTGCTGGTTCTGCTGTACTTAATAGAGGAATGTTTCACAACGCATTTTAAAGGAAAACTGAGATAACTATCAGACGAAGGGAGGCTAAGACGTGGTGAAATGTCCTAAGTGCGGAACTGACGTGACTTCACCTGTGAAAACGTGGCCTATTCCTTCAAGAAAACCGTTGAAAGACGGCGAAGAGCCGAAATTGGCCGGAATCTTTGAATGTTCGAGCTGTAAGGCTAGGTTTAGGGCTGCTGTCGAAACTGAGACCAAAACTGAAGAGACAGCAAACATTAAAAATATGGTGGCGAGAATCAAAGGGATAAGGGGAGAACTTGTGCAGACTCTGAAGTCTCTACATGAGAAAATCAAAACTTTAGAAACTGAACGCGCGAATCTGATGATTGAAATTGACAAATTGAGAAAAGTCGCCGAGTCAAGAGCAAGCGCCCTTGAAAGCGAAGTTAACATGCTTCGAGGCGAAGTAAAATCTCTGCGGGATCTTTTGGGCTACGTAGAAGAACCTGAGGAATAGCAAAAAACATGTGATCTTGGTTCAAGTCTTGCGATAGTGCTAGAAGCTTAGGCTTCAACTGTCTCTGTCTTCAGATACTTCTTGTAATACTCCTGTGCCTTGGCAACTGCTTTCTCTGCGTTCTTCAAGATCGGATACTTTATGCCTGACAGTTTCTCAGCTTCGCCGAAAAGTTCAGCAACTTTCCTTGCGTTGCCTTCGTAGATTGCCAATCCACCAGCGATATCATACCATATTCTGGCTCTGGTCATGTTTTTCTCTTTCTCGAATTTTTTAGCGTTTTCGATGGCGTCCTTGAGGGACGTGTCAACCTTTTTTGGGTTTAGAATCATTGTGTGATACAAGGCTTCGTATGCTTCTTTGTCATCTCCGCAAATTTGTTCAAGCTCACTCAATGCTTTTGCTGTTTCAACTTGTTTCTCTTCTTTCTTACCAAATCCTAGAGGACTCAAAACTATGTCTCCTTTCATTCCAACATTCAATTTTGGATTTGAGACTCTATAAAGAAACAGGTAATTTTAAAGGTTTGTCCTTCCTAACATAGGTTATGCCATACAAGTTCACCTTTGACCTTTCCAACATTCCACGTTTCTTTTTCACGGAGATAGCGAAAACTAGCTATCAGAAAGGAGTGCACAGGAAGATGAGCAAAAGGGCTCTGGAGATCATTAAGAAGTTCAGGATTCAAGAATTGACTGGGCTCAACGTATCTGAGGCTATAGTCCTTCTTGAAGACTTGATGGACCTGCATGCTCGGAACCTCTTGGAAAAAGAAAAGTTTGCGCAGACCAAGAAAAGAGCGCTTTTTCTACCACATTGTTCCAGAAAATACATGGACGGTCGGTGCAGAGCCATTTTTGATGCAAGTATTCCATCTTATATATGCGCACACTGCTCTCCAGACTGTTTGGTGAATGAAGCAACATCTCTTGCCGTGAAGAAAGGATACGACGTGTACGTTGTACCTGGAGGCTCTTGCGTTCCAAAAATCCTGAAAACCAAGGGATATGAGGGCATCGTTGGAGTTGCCTGCGGCGAAGAAGTACGAATGAGCGGTGAAGTGCTTGGCAGCATGGATGTTGCCGCCCAAGGAATTCCCTTAATAAAGAACGGTTGCGCAAACACCGCGTTTAACATTGAGACTTTGCTCAAAACCCTTTAACAGAAAGAGTGTGAAAAATCTACTTTACGATCTCTCTCTTCTTCCAGCGAAGGTTTTTGCTGTGGCATTTTCTGCATTTCACTGATGTCGGAGCGTTTCTTGCGCCACAGTCTCGGCAAATCTTCTTGTAGAGTCTGTGCTTCTGCGCAAGAGCCTTCTTGAATGGGTCCATGATGGGCATTTGCAAATCCTTCCGTATTTCGTGTTGCTAGAACTCACATGGTTCAGTCTCAAATATACTTTTTGCCGAAATAAAAAGCAGATGAGTTTATCGGGATCAGTTGAGTGTTGCATGCTATATTGTTGATGTTGTTCTTACCTTGTCAGGTTGCTACATTGTAACGCTTTTCACTAATAGTTCTGCTATGTCTCCTGGCTTCTCTGCTACTTTCACGTTTGCATTTCTGAAAGCTTCAATTTTGTTCTCCGCTGTTCCTGCCTTGCCCATAACAATCGCTCCAGCATGGCCCATGCGTTTTCCAGGCGGCGCCGATCTACCTGCAATGAAAGCCACAACAGGCTTCGGATATTCTGTTTCCGCAATGTGTTTTGCCGCAAGCTCTTCTAGGTTTCCTCCAATTTCTCCTACGAGGGCGACAGCTTTCGTCTGTGAGTCTTTCTCAAACATTTTTAATGCGTCAATAAAATTCAAACCCGTGATGGGATCACCGCCTAGACCAAGACAGGTTGACTGTCCTAACCCTTTTCTGCTCAATGCGGCGGCTATCTCGTACGTTAGTGTTCCACTTCTGGAAACCATGCCTACGCCTCCTTTTTTGAAAATGTGTGAAGGCATGATTCCTAGTTTGCACTCAGCTGGCGTTATGACACCAGGGGTGTTGGGTCCAACCACTGTCACGCCATTTTGTCTGGCATACGCCATCAGGCTGATCGCATCTTTGATCGGGATGTGCTCCGTAATAATTACAACTGTTTTGACTCCGTTCTCGATGGCTTCAAAAGCCGCATCGGCAGCAAATGGCGCTGGAATAAAAATAATCGATGCATTCGCCTTGTGCTTCTCTTGTGCTTCCTCAAAGGTGTCGTAAACTGGGATGTCGCGGAACTTTGTTCCGCCCTTACCTGGGCTTGTGCCTGCAACAATGTTTGTGCCATATTCCAGCATGCGTTCTGTGTGAAAACTGCCCTGAGTTCCCGTAATGCCTTGGACGACAACTCGTGTATTCTTGCCGATTATTATTCCCATTTCCTAGTCTCCTCCATGTTTTGCGATTTCTACGGCGCGCTTCGCCGCTTCTTCCATGCTGTCAAGCACATGTATGCCCGCCTGAGTGAGTATCCTCTTTCCTTCTTCCTCATTCGTGCCCACAAGCCTAATGACCATTGGCTTCGTCACGCCCACTTTCTCTTTAGCTTCAAGAATCCCCTTCGCTACTTCGTCACAGCGTGTGATTCCGCCTAGAATGTTGATGAACAAAACCTGCACCTTGGGATCGGATAAGACAATTTTCAGCGCCAGCGCTGTCTTTTCTGAAGGTGCTCCGCCTCCAACATCCAGAAAATTCGCAGGTTTTCCGCCATAATACTGTATCGTATCCAGCGTCGCCATGACGAGGCCGGCACCGTTGCCTATGACGCCTATCGTTCCATCCAGCTTGACGTAGGCTAAATCGTTTTTCATGGCTTCAAGCTCTTGAGGTGAAAGCTCGCTCTCGCCTTCCAGAAGCCTCTTCTTGTACTCTTGATGTCTGAACAAGGCGTTATCGTCTATTATTATTCGAGCGTCAGCAGCCATGAATTTGCCGTCAACGGTCTCCACTACTGGGTTCATCTCGATGAGTTCTGCATCATAATCCATGCCTACACTGTACAGTTTTTCAAGGACACGACCAAGCTCGGAGATTTGGCTGCCGCCGTAACCCATCTTCTTTGCGATTTCTCGAGCTTTGAACGGTTTCAATCCTTGTTGCGGATTAATCGAAACTTTGATCACTTTTTCCGGCGTCTTGGCTGCGATTTCTTCAATTTCCATTCCGCCAACGGCTGAAGCAACTGCCACATAAGTTTGTTTGAACCTGTCCGTTGTTATGCCAAAGTAGAGCTCTCTTTTGATCTGGATCTTCTCTTCTATCCACACGCTCTTGACTGGTATTCCCTTTATTTGCATGTGAAGCAGTTTGTCTGCCGCTTTCTCCACTTCCTCTGCGTTGCTAGCGAAGAGTATTCCGCCTGCCTTTCCTCTTCCGGCAACGAGCACTTGAGCCTTCACAGCGAGCGGCGGTTTCAACTTTGCTGCAATTTCGCGCGCTTGGCTTGGTGTTGTTGCTAATCCTCCTTGAGGTGTAGGGATTCCGTATTTGGTTAGGATGGTTTTTGCTTCGTACTCGAACAGCTTCATGTTGCGTTTGTCTCCGTTTCATTTTATGATTTCTATGGTTACGTATGATCTTGTGTCCTGTATTCCTTCAATGAGATATAGTTTTTTCAAAGTGTCGTCGAGTTTTTCTCTTTCAACTATCAGCAATGCGTCTACGTCGCCTGCGATTCTGAAAGCTCTTTGCGCGGGCAGTTCCTTGATCTTCTCGTACACGTGAATCCTTTTTACGGGAGATATCTTCATTAATATGAAGGCAGGGTTCATTGACAGGCCCAGCGAGTTTAGTCCCTTCTCGGTCACGTCGATGAAGCCTCGGCCTGTGCGTATGCAGCTCGTGTCCCTGAGTTTTCTTAGGTGCACGTTCAATGCTTGTCTGCTGACGCCTAGCTCTTTTGCCAGCGCGTCCTGCTTTACGTGCAGGCTGTAGGTGTTTGTGGCTTTGCCCTTTTCGTACAGCATTCTCAACAGTTCTAGTGAACGTCTAGTAAGAGTCTCCAACATGCTTTCCTCTTATCTATTGTTTTTGAGAATTAGCTTTACATTGTTATATCTTATTAAAACATTCTGCAAAGAATGTGTGAATGATATGATTATTTTTCCGCTTCGAAATTTTGTTGTTCTTCTGCCTTAACCGTAATGTATTTATTTGTGCTTCAAAATTGGTAATGAAGTCAATAAAAAACATGGAATATTGGAGTGAGGCGGACAAGAAATGTCAGAAAACAATTCGGTGTTGATCGGAAACAAGCCAGTAATGAACTACGTACTGGCATGCATAACCCTCTTTCATGGCGGAGCAAAAGAAGTAAACGTCAAAGCACGAGGGCAAGCAATCGGCAGAGCAGTAGACGTCGTCGAAGTCGTCAGACGCCGATTCCTACCAGACACCAAAGTTCAGAGAATTGTCATCGGCACACAGCAAATGGCCCCCAGAGAAGAGGGTGGCTCGCCAACCAACGTCAGCACCATCGAGATAACACTTGGACATTAGAGCAGCGTTTGCCCATGAGATTACAGGGCTCCGCCGCCCCTCCTTTATTTGTGGTGGAGGGCGTTTTCGAGGGTGAAAACAGCACTTTGCAGTTTCTGTCTGAAAAGTGGCATACTATGCCAAAAGTGTTCAGCTAGAGTAAAGTCTGGAGAAATAAGCGAACAGGACCTGAAAATCGCACGACTACTTTTATCGATGGAAGAAAAGTTTCCCTCTCTTCAAAACGTGCATTTTCACAAGACGGTTGACGCTGGAAGAACTCTGGCGCTTTTAGTGGGGCAGGGTGATGTGCCGCGTGTTTTGGGTTATGGTAACAAGATTGTGAAAACTTTGGCCGAGGAGACAGGCAAGAGCATCAGGATTTTGGAGTATGGAGTTGATGAGCGCAAGTTTCTGGAAGACTTGTTTGCGCCCTTGAGCATTGTCACGATTAACAAGATTTGGCTGCCTGATGGGAGCATGGAGACGCGGGCTATTCTTAGAAGGCGAAGGAGTTTGCCGCCTCCTTTTGATGTAAAGGCTTTAAAGGAAATTGCCCTTAAGGTTCGTGACATGACTTTGCGCGTCGAGTTTGCCGACTAGCGCATGTTTCATGCAGGTGTTTCAGTATGGGTTTGGATTTGATGGGTGATTGGCGTAGAAGTCACTATTCTGTTGATGTTAAACCTGAGATGGATGGGTCTGAGGTAACGCTTTTCGGCTGGGTTCAGGAAATCCGTGATCTTGGCGCTTTACGTTTCGTGATATTGCAGGATCGCGAGGGCACGGTTCAAGTTACGGTTTTGAAGAAGAAGGCGAGCGCCGAAGTGCTTTCGAAGTCAGAAACATTGCAGAGGCGTTTCAGCATCGGCGTGAAAGGCACCGTGAAGAAGACAAACATGACGCCTAGAGGCATCGAAGTAATCCCGAACGAAATACGCGTATTCAGCACAGCCCGAGCAGAGTTGCCCATAGACATCACAGGACGCACACCAGCGAACTTGGAAGCACGGCTGGATGCTAGAGCTTTGGACTTGTGCACAGAAGAAAACGTCGCAGTATTCAAGGTTCAGCACGCTGCCCTTGAAGCAATTCGAGGCTTCCTGTTTGCACGCGGCTTCCTAGAAGTGCACACGCCCCGCTTTATTGGCTCAGCAACCGAAGGCGGCGCAGCCTTGTTCAGCGTGGACTATTTTGACAGGAAAGCGTATCTTGCCCAGAGCCCGCAACTGTACAAAGAAGAGCTCGTGATGAGCTTAGAGCAGGTTTTCGAGGTCGGCCCATTCTTCAGAGCAGAGGAGTCGCACACGCGCAGACATCTGAGCGAGTTCGTGTCCATCGACGTTGAACAAGCATTCGCAGACGCTAGAGATGTAATGCAGCTTCTTGAGCAACTCATCCAGCATTTGTGCAAAGACGTTAAAGACAAATGCGCCAATGAGCTTGCAACACTTAAGCACACAATCAAGGTGCCAGAAGTGCCCTTCAAACGAGTAACCTACGACGAAGCCCTAGAAGGCTTGAAACGTGAAGGCGTTGAAATCCCATGGGGCGAAGACATCCCAACGCCAGCCTTGCGAACACTTGGCAAGATTCACCACTACTTCTACTTCTTAACGGACTGGCCCACACATTCTAAGGCCTTTTACATTAAGCCTAGAGATGATAATCCAGAGTTGAGTGAGGGTTTTGATTTGATGTGGAGATTTCTGGAACTCGTCTCGGGTGGAACACGGATTGCAGACAAAGAGCTTCTGAAGAAACGTCTAGCCGAGAAAGGCTTGAAACCAGAATCATTCAAACACCATCTGGAAGCCTTCGATTATGGCATGCCGCCACATGCTGGATGGGCAATAGGCCTTGAAAGACTGACAATGCTGCTAACAGGAAAAAAGAACATCAGAGAAGTAACCCTCTACCCAAGAGACAAATTTAGACTAACACCATAGCAGCGATCACCAAAGCTTTCTGTCTCAAAGCATTTTGGAGAGCACCCGATAGCTAGAATAGGCATAGAAGTCGGAAAAAAGGCTGAAAACGAAACGACTTGGATAACCCGTTCGCTTCCAAGTATGCTAACCGTTCCAGAGTGTCCTTATTGTGATTCTAAACATGTTGTTTCTAGCGGGTTATGCTGGCTATGTCGAACCTGTCGAAAACAATGGCTAAAGACCTAGTAGTAATATGTTATTGATACGGTTTCAGTTGCTCCATTGAATAGGTTCGTGTTTCCAACTCTGATTTCTGCACCAGAAGTCTGTTTATAGAAGTCATTCTATTAATTGGGTTATTCCCCTACGGTCTCGTAGTTAAGAAAGCTAAAGTGTAGAACAGAAAAACTGCTTGTTACCTTATTCTTCTTGCTCTGAAGGAACCGTTTTTGTGGCTAAGACAAGTCGTTGGATAAAGACTAGCACATATCCCGTAATTGTTCCTACTAGGAAAAGCAAGGCATCACCACTAACTAATCCTTTCAATGTGAGAATGCTCATACCAACTACAATCGCTATTAAGAATGAAACTAGAGTGATGACCATGTTCCGATTATGCTTAACCATAGCTTCAAAATACTTTTGGTCTGCTTCTGCTTCACTCTTTTTATAGGCTAGGTATTTGTCCGCTAAATGCTCAATGAAGGTCTCGACATCTTTTATTGCTTCTTCTGTCCACACGAACCCTTTCTGCTCTTTATTCTCTGAAGATTTTTTCGATTCTCCCATTGTAGTCTGCCTTCTTAGCCACTTTTAAGATGGTTGCGGTGGTGGTTGTGGTGGTGACGGTGGTTGTCCTGTCCTCCTGAATCGGTATTCTCTGTAAAGTATCTGACTGATTACAATCAGAATGACTCCGATGACAACTAAGGCTATCCCACTTCCCAGATAAGGTGAATCGAAGTAGAGATTACCAGTTAACCATCCTCTGTAGACGGTTGTTGTGAGAATAGGCAAAGCAATTCCAATTACTAATAAGATTATCCCAAAGATTAGACATAGTTGCCCATAGAATCGGTAATCGTCAACTCTCAATGTTTATTCCTCAGTTTCGTCAGTATATACAGAATTGAATATAAGATTTAGGTGCTTGTCGTCCAAACTTTCTGCAGAAAGGTTTTATCTGAAAACTCCTAAACATGAGATTGGTGAGAACATGTCAAATGATGAAGATGAGACTCTCTTTAGTGAAAGTTTGATAGAAGGTGACGATGAAGACGAACTAGCAGACGAGGAGACAGAGGAAGCCGAGAAATATGTAGACCCTGATGAAAAACTTCGGGCAATTATTGAAGGGGTCGTTGATGGACAGACTTCTCTAAATCGACTTGCTGTAACTGATAGCCGAATCGTGTTCTATCCTAAAGGCGGGGGTTTTCTGGCATCATTCAGCAAAACTAGTGCTATTTTCTTGGATTATGACCAAATTATTACTGTGCAAGGAAAAAAGGGCATGGTGATGGGCGAGATTAGTGTTTCAACAAAAGACAGAATTGTCCGATTCAAGGACATGGCTAAAGATGACGTGGACCAGATTGCGAACATGATTTCTAGATTGAAGAGCAAAGCAAAGACTCAACAAGTTGTGAGTCCAGCAAGAGATAGTGCGTTTGACCAATTAAAGAAACTTGCTGAACTAAGACAGATGGGAGCAATAACAGAGGAAGAATTCCAAGAGAAGAGAAAGAGGCTTCTCGAAACGATATAAGTCAACTACTTTCTTCTTGACGCACCGCAATTGGGGCAAGTCAATGCTGTCTGAGGCATTAGAGAACCGCAATATTCACAATTTATCATGCCTATGACTCTAGGTTCTTTTGCTTCTACCTTCGGTTTATCACTTGAGACTTGGCTTCTTTGGATAGTTAGACTCTTTGGGGGACCCGACCTCGCAACTCTAACCTTTCTGTAAAGTCTGTATGAAACGAAGGCAATCAGAGCAAGCGATAGAACCAATATTGCGGTTTCAATCTGGCCCATACATTCTCTATGATTAAGTCAATCTAAAAGATTTGCTGATTTACTAGTTTCAATCTTCGGTTTCTACATGTTCGCCAAACTCGTTTTGCATAAACTGTTCGAAAGCTGACCAACAACATTTTTAGAAGCGTGTTTTTTGATAGTGGAGTGTGGCATATTGAGTTTAACCGTGTCTAGGATGATGCGGGAGTTATCTTCCGTTCGTGGCTGAAATGGAAATTCATACGCAAGAAGGAACTCCTCTCTATCTTTTTAAGTCAATTCCATCACGATATTCATGTGAACTTGTATGAAAACCCCAAAAACGGAAAATAAATCCGTTGTTATAGATTGAATCGAATGTTATTGAGTGATCTTATGGTTATTGGCTGTGGCTCTTCTTCTGATAGATGCTTGTTATAGAAGTATTCTACAGAATGGATAAAACACTCTGTTTGCATCTGTTTAGTTGGAGAGTGAGAGAGAATGGGCAAATCTTTGTTGTGGTTTTCCGTACTTGTGTTGATTGTTGTTGTAGGTTCTTCAAGCGTGAGTATGGGTGATGAGTTGTCTGCTTGTTTGCCTTCTTGTAGCGGTGTCGTTGATAAGGCTCCCGGATGTGCTTTCACTGTGGAGATCGTGTTCAAGAATACTG
>CAZHWL010000014.1:0-14979 GCA_964536035.1 uncultured Candidatus Bathyarchaeia archaeon
TCCATATCAGAATTTGATATGGTGAAGTTTGACCGGACTATACTACCGGAGCATGTGTTAGAACATGACTGATTTTCTGGTTTAAAGATATTTCCTAAGACTTTTTAGCCATTATGGTTTGTCACGTAGTCAATGCTGTTTTGCTTAGGTCAACAGAGCTTGAGCTATCATTAAGAAATTTTTGCATATACTGGCAACTCTGATAATCACACCTTGGCTTTCCATCAGCAGAACCAATGTAATGTCTGACCCTGTAATAGTTCTGGCATATGTGTTGTCTTCTGACAGAAAAGACGAAGTTAAGGCGTTGTGAGTGCGCAGTTTCACTCTTGTCACGACGGCTATTTCACTAGCAGGAAAGCGTATCTGTTCATGGTCTTTGAATAGTCGCGCAGAACCTCGATAGGATAGCCAAGCCGCCTCACAGTTGAGAAGACATCGACAGCCATTGATTCGGGAGTCGGACGTGCGGATCTCTTGTTCTTGCATTTGGTCCTTTCTTTTGCACAGTTTTCGCAGATGTTGCAGGAATCCATGACGAGCAAGAATGCTTTTTGGTTCCCTGCCAAGAAAACCTCACGTTCTAGGCTTAGCAGTCTTTCGTTGATGGCTTTCGTCCATTCATGTCGTTCCTCTGGCTTTTTGAGCTTCTTTTCAAAATGAAATACAACACATTCAGTGTAGTCAGTGAAGAAGCTTCTGCATTCATCAACAGGCGGTGTATTTGGAGGACAGCATGCGTTTTTTCCATACTCGTTACAGCCAAACACACATTTCATTCTTACCCATTGAGAAACCACAATGTCCTGCGGGTTAATCCATCTAAAATCTCTAAAATGATGCTTGGCGAACAGCTTTTCTAGTTGTTTTCGAGCGCTCACCTAGATCAACTCTGCACTACAACTACGCTGGTATTGTTCAAATAATTTTGCTTACCATAATCCCTAAGCGATTTCAACGTAATTGCGGACCTAGTTTGAACAACAATCTGGGCGATTGTATGCACATGTACTGAATCCTAGAAAAAGATGGCTCACGTGGTAGAAATCAAAATTGATTTCAAGCCATCGATCTGCTGGAGCAATTTCTGACCATTATCGTGATATGAAGTTCACAAGTAATGATAGTCTTCAAGAAAAGTGGTTAATGAAAAAAGGATTGTGGGATTGGTTTTTTTAGTCTTCGGGTTCGGGTCCGCCTGGTGGTCCGTGTGGTCCAGCGCCTTCTTTTGGTCTGGTTGAGGCTATTACGTCGTCGATGCGTAGTATCATTGCTGCGGCTTCTGCTGCTGATTTGATTGCTTGTTCTTTGACGACTGCTGGTTCTATCACGCCTTTGTCTTTCATGTTTTCGACTTTGCCTGTGAAGACGTTTATTCCCCGGTACTTTCCTTCTGGTTTGTCGTGTGCTGCTCTGAGGTCTACTATGACGTCTATGGCTTCCAGTCCAGCGTTTTCAGCTAGTGCTTTGGGTATTATTTCAACGGCATCTGCGAAGGCTTCTACGGCTATTTGCTCTCTTCCGCCCACTTTTGTGGCGTAGTTTCTGAGTTCTTTGGCTATTTCGACTTCGATTGCGCCGCCGCCTGCGACTACTCTGTTGTTTTCTATGACGTCTGACACTACGGACAGGGCGTCTGTCATTGCTCTCTCTGCTTCATCAACCATTCTTTCAAGTCCAGCTCGGATGAGTATAGCCACTGAATGCGGATCCTTGCATTTCTCGACAAAGATCATCTTGTCGTCGCCAACTTTGCGTTCTTCAACTAGGCCTGCTGCACCCAAATCCTGTGCGTTCAGGTCTGTTAGATCTGTGACAATTCTTCCGCCTGTTGCTCTTGCAAGCTTCTCCATGTCTGATTCTTTGGCTCTTCTTGCGGCAAGTATTCCTTCTTTTGCCAAGAAGTGCTGTGCCATGTCGTCGATTCCTTTCTGGCAGAAAACCACGTTTGCACCGGATTTCTTTATCTTTTCAACCATGTCTTGCAGCATTTTGTTCTCTTGATCTAGGAACGCTTTCATCTGTAACGGATCCTTTATGCGGATCTCGGCGCTGATTTCGGTCTTCTCAATCTCCAGCGGGCAGTCGAGCAGTGCAATCTTCGCTTTCTCTACTATCTTTGGCATGCTAGAGTTGACGGCTTCCTTGTCTATGATTACGCCTCTGATGAGCTGTGATTCGATGAGGCTTTTTCCCGTTTTCTTTATGATCTGGATGTTGTCTATGTCGGCGATCATTTTGTCTCCGCGTTGTTCAGCCACTTGTTGGACAGCGTCTAATGCTATTTCTGCGAAGTGTTCCTTTGCAGCGACTATGGCTTTGCTACTCATGGATGTGAGTGCGACCTTCCTGATTGTGTTGCGGTCTTCCTTCTCCACCGTGATCGAGTTGCTGTTTATTACTTCCATTGCCTTTTGTGCTGCTTTGCGGTAGCCGCTGACTAGGATTGTTGGGTGGATGTTCTGGTCCAGAAGTTCTTCTGCTTTCTTGAGCAGTTCGCCGGCTAGAACCACTGCTGTGGTTGTGCCGTCGCCTACCATCGTGTCCTGTGTTTTAGCGATTTCAACCATCATCTTTGCAGCCGGGTGTTCAACTTCGATTTCGTCCAGTATTGCTGCTCCATCGTTGGTTATGGTTATGTCTCCTAGACTGTCGATAAGCATCTTGTCCATGCCGCGCGGTCCTAGCGTGCTTCTAAGCACTTCGCCAAGTACTCGTGCGGCCATTATGTTGTTTCTCTGCGCTTCTTTTCCTCTGTTTCGTGTTGTGCCTTCTTTGAGGATTAGGACTGGTTGTCCCGAAGCTGTTGTTGTTAGATATGCCATACAATTCCTCCATTTTACGAATCAAGATATTACAATTGGAATAAGCAAAATTGCCCAAAAATATAAACCTTTAGCTTAGCTCATGCGAGATGTGTGATTCACTATATAACAGTTTAAATTTTAGCTCGCTTTTCATCTTTATGAGGCACAGTGTTGGAGATTTCGGTTCGGTTCTTCACAATACTCAGAGAAGTCACGGGGAAGAAAGAGGAAACGATAAAATTCAAGACTGGCGAGACAGTGACGGTGAACGCCATAATTGAGAGACTGGCGAAAGAATACGGCAAAAACTTCACTGACTACGTTTTTGATCGAAGAACAGGCGAGGTTAAAGGGTTCTTGCAGTTTCTCATAAATGGCAGAAGCGCCTCAACCATCAAAGGTTTGGAAACAAAACTCGCTGACGGCGACATACTTGCAATAATCCCGCCAGTCGGCGGCGGCTAGCGAAACCATGTTTCCGCAAACATTTTATCTGGAATCAAAGAATTGATGTTAGGTGGTTCATGTGGTTAATGGACGCGGCAGTTTACTGCTTGGCACCTTTGTAGGTTTCTTGGTCATTTTTCTGCTTCAGTGGTGGCTTCCCTTAATTGCCCACCTAATTGGTGGCTTCGTTGCTGGGCTTATAGCGAGAGGAATGGGTAAAGGAGCCATTGCAGGCTTCTTGGCTGGGCTGTTTTCAGGCATAATCTTTGTCCTCGTAGCTATTGTCACTGGTGCTGCTTGGATGGCTGGGATCTTTGGCGGGTTCTTCTTGTCTATCCTAGGCTCAGCGCTAGGAGCGATTGTCGGGCTTATTATAGGCTTGATAATCGGTTTCTTTGGAGCAATACTTTCAGCAATAGGCGGATTAGTCGGCGGAGCAATCACAAGGTAAGCAGCTTCTGAGCAAAGTTATTCTGCTTCAGTGTCAAACTAGATGTCGTGCATGTTATGGATTCCATGGGCGATGTTCTGTATCTTTCCCGGACTGACATTGAGAAACTGGACATAAACATGACAGACATTATCCGGGTTGTTGAAGAGGCTTTCCTTGAAAAAGCGAAAGGCAGAGTTGAAGTTCCACCCAAACCCGGGATTCATCCTCAAAAGGACGCGTTCATTCATGCCATGCCAGCTTACTTGTCTCAAATGAAGTCTGCGGGTGTCAAATGGGTCAGCGGCTTTCCCGAAAACCCTAAACGTGGTTTACCCTACATTTCCGGACTACTGATCCTTAACGATGTTGATACTGGTTTTCCAATATGCGTCATGGACTGCACATGGGTGACTGCCAAGCGGACAGGCGCGGCGACAGCAGTAGCAGCCAAATATCTAGCCAAAGAAGATTCGAGAACGCTGGGCATTCTTGGATGCGGCACTCAGGGCAGAAGCAATCTCGAAGCGCTGTCAATCGTATACAGAGGATTAGAGGAAGTCAGGGCTTACGATGTGAGTCAAGAGAACTTGCAGAGATATGTCAGAGAGATGAAAGCTAAATATGGCTTGCAGGTAGTTCCCGCTAGTTCACCTAAGAAAGCTGTTGAAAACTGCGACATAGTGGTTACAGCCGGCCCAATACTGAAACACCCAACGCCCGTAATAGAAGCTACGTGGTTCAAAGACGGCGGCTTCGCTTGTCCGCTGGATTTTGATTCTTACTGGAAATCAGAAGCCATGTATTCCATGAACAAGTTCTGCACTGACGATGTTGAACAGCTTGAATACTACCGAACTCAGGGATACTTTGCAGCTATTCCGAATGTATACGCCGATCTCAGCGAGATCGTGAGCAGGAAGAAGATGGGGCGAGAAAACCCTGAGGAACGCATAATGTCCATGAACTTGGGGCTTGCAATAGAAGACATGGCGACAGCGAAACTTGTGTTTGAGAGGGCGAAAAAGAAAGGAATAGGAACCAATCTGCCACTGTAATATGCTGCAGGATGTCATTTACACGCGCAATAACCCAAAATACATTTTTTTGCAGAAAATATGCGAAGAGTTTGACCTATCGAAAACGATTGACGCAAAGACAACATTATGAGGAAAGACGTTATGAAAGACTGGAAAATGAAATAGTCTGTCGGGTGGTCTTAGAAAGCAGCATCTGAAACTGGTGACGCATAGACTTCACATTTTAAAACTATTTTTCTGTAAAGCTAAGCCATGAACTTGAAGACTGTTCAAACAAAATTTTCGGCAAGATTTTGCCATTCTTCAACCTATTGTTTTTAGCAGGTCTGAGCGGGTTATTATTCCGACAATTTCTCTGCCTCTGGCCACCAAGACTCCTTGATTCTTCTCCAACAAAGACCTAATGAGATCAATGCTTGTTTCTTCTTGAACGGTTGGCAAAGCTTTCTCCATGACGTTCTTGGCTCTCTCTTCTGCAAGATTCGAGCGTAAATTTCTGATTATGGTTTCTTCTGTTATTGTGCCAATGATTTTGCTTCCACTGATTAGAGGCATCTGTGAAATCGCGTGACGCATCATGGCGTCACTTATTTTCAAAATGTTGTCGTTTGGTTTGGCGAAGAGTACCCCTTTTGTCATGATGTCCTTGCACTTTTTCTGTTTTCCCTCGGTCAAAACACGCATGATTCTGTTCACTGTCGAAAGCCGTGGATCCACTTTTCCCCGTTCAATTTTTGCCACGTGAGCTTGGGAGACACCAACGATCTCTGCTAGCCGTTTCTGTGTGAGCCCCATGTCTATTCGCATCTTCTTTATCAAGCTACCAGTGATCATGTTGTAATAACCAGCAGTTATTTTTGCTTATAAGTTAATACAGCAAAATATATATTCTTTGCCGCATATACCCATGAAACTTCAAAAAACAGAAGGATTAAACCATGCGTAACATCGTAGTTGAAGATCTAAGACAAACACCATTAGAAAAACAACGCATAGAAATAGTTGAAAGAAAGGGTTTGGGGCATCCAGATTACATGTGCGACGCCGTTATGGACCAAATCTCCATCGGCCTAAGCAAAGAATACCTCAAGAAAGCAGGCACGGTACTCCATCACAACGTAGACAAATCTCTACTTGTGGCAGGAGAAGTTGACGTGGCTTTCGGAGGAGGCAAAGTCAAACAACCCATGCTGTTCGTCTTCGGCGACAGAGCCACATCAGATTTCAACGGCGAAAAAATCGATGTAGATAATATAGCTATCAACGTTGCAAAGAACTGGTTCAAAAAGAACATGCGCTTCATCGACCCCACAGAACACGTGAAATATCAGAGCGAACTGAAACCTGGCTCAGCAGGTCTAACAGACATTTTCAAGCGGAAAGGCCATGTTCTCGGCGCGAACGACACATCGGCCGCCGTTGGCTACGCGCCTATGACAAGAACAGAGAGGGCAGTCCTACAGACCGAGAAATACCTTAACTCTAAGGATTTCAAGGAGCGATTTCCAGAATCTGGCGAAGACATCAAAGTCATGGGGTTCAGAAACTACAATGACCTGCGTCTAACTGTGGCTATGGCCTTTGTGGACCGCTACATTACAGATGAGGGCGACTACTTCGGAAAGAAGGCGAAAATAGTCGACGAAATCCACAGATTCGCAGCCGTCAACACTGACTTCGAAAGTGTGGACGTGCAACTGAATACGCTTGATCAACCAAAAAGAGGCTTAGGCGGCTTGTACCTCACTGTTCTTGGCACAAGCGCCGACAGCGGTGACTCAGGCCAAGTAGGCAGAGGAAACCGAGTCAACGGTTTGATCTCGCTGAACAGGCCTTTCTGTTCCGAAGCAGCCGCAGGCAAGAACCCTGTAAGCCATGTCGGAAAAATCTACAACTTCCTAACGTTCAAACTGGCGCAGCAGGTCTACGAAAAAGTGTCAGACCTCGAGGAAGTCTACATCTGGCTCTTGAGCAAAATCGGAAGCCCAATAGATCATCCAACAGTTGCCGCAGCTCAAGTCGTAATGAAGGGCAACAACAACATAAGCAAAGTCAGACACGAAATAAACGACGTGCTTGACTATGAGCTTGAGAACATAGAAAAGTTCTGCTTGGAGCTTGCTGAAGGAAAAATCACAACTTGTTAGGCGAAAACTCAACCGCGTATGCGTTGAATTAAATATTTCTTCATCTTTTCTTTTTCTTGTTTGAGGTGCAACGATGCAAAGCAGATCACTGAAGACTCTGGTAATCGTTGTCATCATATGTTTCTTTGCAAATAACCTTTCTAGCAACTTTCTTCCAGTCTACTATGAGGGCATAGGATTGGGCATTGTAGGCATGAGCCAAATTCTGATGCTCACGTTTCTGGTCATAGGATTGCTCCCCGTAATCTTGCTCAACCGCGTCAGGAATTTTGAAAGAATAATGAGCTTCGGCATAATTTCCACAATGTTTTTCTTCATAGCGCTTGTCTACACAAAAAACCCCATATTTCTGGGCCTAATCAATGGGCTGGGCATAGCAACATTCTGGCCGAGCTTCAACCTTCTCCAGTTCCGGCTCAGCGAATCAGCAGCCCGTGCGCGCACAATCAGTCTGCTCTCTTCCATAATTCCATATATGACGAGCATAGTCGGCCCAGCTGTAGGCGGCTTTGTAATTGAAAATTTTGATTTTATGTCACTTTTCATAATCTCCATAATCCTCTACTTAACAGCTTTTTTCTGCTCGTTGCGGATAGATTACAGATCAGAAGTCAGCCGGTTTTCAATACCTAGAAACAGGATTTTTGCTATTTTCTTCTTGACTTTTGTAGTTCTTGGTGTATCTGAATCGTACTGGGTCGCCTATCCCCTTTTCGTTCAAAGCATCTCCGGAACAGTTCTCCAGATGGGACTGGTGCTTGCCCTCAGCGGAGTCGTGATCGCAGCTGCAACTTTTCTGATAAACTGGCTTTCAGACATTAAGAAATCTCGAGTAGTTTTTGCCGCTGTAGGCATTACACTTAATGCCTTGTGGTACTTTGGGCTGACTTTCGTTTCCACGCCAATTCAAATTGTCGCCCTATCTCTGCTTTCGGGCGTCGCCGGCGCTTTCTCACTTTCTTGGTTTGCACATTATGGAGATTCGTTCAGCAAGGAGCAATATGGAAGCATATTGGTTCTGATGGAAGTCGGCTTAATGATAGGCAGAATCATTAACCTTGCACCGACAAATCTCTTTTTACCACAAGCAGATTTCCGAAGCTACTTTATGTTTTTGGGAGCGGCTTCGTTGTGTCTTATTCCTTTCTACTTAGCATCTAAAATAAAGTGAATCCGAAAGCCATTTCCAAAACCTTATCATTAGGAAGAACGTATAGTGCCTAAAGTTGATGCTGACATGGAAGCGTGGGAAGCCGCAAAGAACGCTCTGAAATGTGTTCTTGAAGCAGAAAAAGAAGACAGCATTGTTATATTCTGTGACGATGAGAAAATCAACATTGGCGAAGCCTTCGCCGCTGGAGCCTTAAATCTGGGTCTCCAGACGCGTCTGATTATTCTGAAAACTGAACCAAAGATCTTTAGAGAAGAAATTCCGAAGAAAGTAACAGAGGTTCTCAAGTCGCCACCAGCGATTTACATCAATCTCTTTCGCGGTGTAAGAGAAGAAGCGCCATTCCGCATCCAGCTTATCAAGATGGAAACTGAAGGACATAAAGCACGTCTTGGCCACTGCCCAGGTGTAACAATGGATATGCTAACGGAGGGAGCTTTGGCTCTCAAAACTGAGGAGCACAGGAAGATGCAGGGATTCGCAAAGAAGCTTATGGAGAAGCTGAACGGCACAGTGCGAATCGAGCTCGTGAATCCAACAGGCACAAAGCTTTCCTTCAGCGTTGAAGATCGAGTATTCTTCACAGACACTATAGTGAACAAGGAAACGAACAAGTGGATGAACCTTCCCACAGGCGAAGTCCTCATAGGACCTGCTGAAGATTCGATGCAAGGCGAACTGGTGTGTGACATGGCGATAGGCGGAATAGGTCCAATAGAAACCCCTGTAAAACTGCTTGTTCAAGATGGTAGGGTAAAAGATTCAACATGCAAGGACCGTCAAATCTTGAAGAGGGTTCAGGACTCATTGAGCACTGATGAAAACTCGAGCAGACTAGGTGAATTTGCTTTTGGCGTAAATCCTAAAGCAAGGTTCGTAGAGGAGTTCTTGGAAGCAGAGAAGCTTCTTGGTACGATTCACATTGCTTTCGGTGACAACGCAGATTATCCAGGCGGCAAGAACCCATCCAAGAATCACATGGACTTTCTGGTTTCCAAACCAACTGTGAAAGCCTTCAAGAAAGATGGCTCAAGCACTACTATACTCAAAGATGGTGTCTTTAACCGTGTTTAGTGTTTAAATGCTTAAAGCACGAAATAACAAACCTCATAAGGAATAAGGTGAAGGAAATGACTGAAACACTTGAGGAAAAACTGCCAATATCCGAATTTTACAAAGTAATCGATCATGTGACAATATTCAAGAGCAAGAAATGGTGGAAGGCAGCAATCATTTTTGATAACCATGGAAAACAAACCATAGGCATATACCTGTGGGTAAGTAGAGATGGTGTTTGGAAAAGGAAGCAAAAAATGGTCGTTTTAGGTCAAGACGATTGGAACAAGCTTAAGAATGCTGTGGAACAACTGATGCCAAAACTTTCCACAAAGTAGTCTCATCTATTATGCGCTACCATATTTTGAATTCGTATTCTGAATTAGAACTTGCAATTGAATACTTTTATTAGGTCACTTTCACATCAAAAGAAACACAAGGGTGAACTCTGTGGAAGCCTCCGGTCAAGGGACGCAAGAAGGCATAGCCTACGAAGAAACTGAACAGCAGGGACAGGTAGTCGTGCAAGGCAACGCTCAACAAGAAGAACGTGCAGCCACAGAGGAAGAGCGTCAACAAAAAGATGAGCATGAGAAATCGCCTAGGTCGGAAGAAGATGAAGAAGACAGAAGTAGCTTCATTCATGGACTTGCCGTTGGCTTGGGTCTTGGTTGCATTGCAACCTTTGTCATAATGTGGATAGCCGTTTTCTTCACACCAAAGTTACCTGAATCCATTTCATATGAAACAATGCTTTCCATCTTCATATATCCGCTTGTGTACCTACTAGCTGTAGGTCTAGTCGCATTGACTGCTGGAATAGTGAGAGAATATTATTCTCTCAAACATAAGCTATGAAATGGCTTTCTAGAACCTTTGTTACCTTTAGTCAACAACTTAATAACTGAACACTCGATTCTATAATTGTGAAAACATGCCTTGTTCATTCAGGCATTTCCTCGAAGAAATAATAAAGGAGAAAGCTCCGGGACCATCGCCGACATTTTCAGTTTTTCACTTACTTCTGGCTATTGAGCTTGTTGCCGAGAATCCTGTTGGTCGTGGCAAGTTGGCTCAAAGCTTGGGAGTTGGAGAAGGAGCAGTACGCACTATTTTGGGAAGATTGACCGATGCTGGATTAATAACAACATCGAAAGCTGGGTGCAAGCTCACAAAGAGAGGCTTAGACATCTGGAAGGAATACAGCTCGATTGTGAGGAAGGTTGAAATCGGAAAAAACGAGTTGACAGATGCATCACATACCTATGCCATTCTCATAAAAAATCATGGACATAAACTCAAGTCAGGAATGGAACAACGCGATGCCGCCGTCATGACCGGCGCTAAGACCGCCACAGCAATGCTGTACAAAGCCAGACGGTTGAATATCCCTTCAGTGACTGAGGATGCAGAGAAAGATTTCCCGAAAGCTTCAGATAAAGTGTTGAAGCTGCTGAAACCTGTTGAAAATGATGTCGTAATAATAGTGGGTGCAGATAATCAAGCAAGAGCGGTTTATGCTGCAATGGCAGCGGCGTGGACGCTTCTCGGCACTTGATCCTTTTCGGCTGTCTCAATAGGTGTACTTGTCTCCTTGGGCAAGAATACGTTCTATTGCAGTGTTGAAGTTCAGTATCCCTTCATTTGTCTTGGCTGAGACTGGATACAATAAGAACTCAAGACCGATCTTGTAGATTGCTCGCATTATGTTCACTGTAAGCAAACGCTTTGTTCCTTCAAGCTTCTGATCAATCGAATCCTCTAAGGCTCTCGGGTTGACTGACCAATCAACAATTTTGTTGACTTCCTCTTTTGGAAGCAAGTCAGTTTTTGACAGCACGTGAAGTTGTGGAAGCAAGAACCTGTTGTAGACAGCCGCTGAAAGGTACAGGTTCGAAACATAATTAAGCGGGTTAATCGAGAAAACTGAGTCAAACAAGTACACTATGGCTTTAGGTTCTTTTGTGAGTTCATTGGCTATGTAGGGTCCGCTTGCCCTGAAAGCGAAAAGCTCCATCTGACCCGAAGTATCAACAAGCACAATGTCCGATCGCAGTTCCTCTATTTCCCGTGATAGTTTCTCAGTTTCATCCGCTATAAGATCTGCGGCCATCACAAGCGCTCCGTTGGGTCCCAAACGATACTCTTCCATAAGCTTTTCAATATCCACGTAGTTACGGACATCAACATCCGGCGAGTATGGAAGTATAAGTGCTCCTGGATCCAAGTTCACGACTGAAACGTCTTGTTTTGACATTCTCAGCCACTCTTTAAATGCCGCAGTAAGCAATGATTTGCCTGAACCAGCAGTTCCAATCATAAACACTATGAACAAATCTGATCAGTCCCCTACGGTTTACGTATCAGACATCATCATCAAGTAAAAGCTTTTTCGCTGGTACGGAACCTCGGGTGGTTGCGGTTCAGGAACTTCTTGTTGACTATGTCGCGTCATAAGAAAAGCTGCGGCGCCTATAGCGACCAAGATTACGACAATAACCAGTAGCATCACAAAAAACATGGAAAGACTTGTTATAGTTCGGACTGGGCTATCTGTCACAGAATAGTCGTTGTCTCCGGACCAGCTTGCGCGAATATAGCAGACGCCTCCAGCTTCTATATTCCAGGCATAGTTAAAACGACCGCTCGAGTCCGTCAATATTGTGTCTAGAACAGTCCAAGGTGAATTGTTCGCTCTGATGTATAGTGTAATATTCTTGTCCTGAAGTGCTGGTGAAAGTTGGCCTGAAAGAACTATTGTGCTTCCCTGCACTGCAAAGGTTGTCGAGATTTCCAAGGTCAAAGCTGCGGTTGTAAGTGTCCTGTAGCTTGCGGAAACCTGCCCCGTTGCAGTTTGTTCACAGTTTTCAAGTGTTATAACCTGCGCGTTAGCCTGTTTCAGCCCTTCTGGGCATTCACCGACACGCCAACCTTCCTGCCAATTTCCTCCAGTGCATTCTGCCACATAATATTTTGTGTTGCCGCTCGTAACATAGAAAACCTCTCCTCTGGCATCTTTTGGCGCGGTTGGCAAGTTGATGCCGATGTTCATGTGTGCCTCTTGTTCATAATACAGAAGGACGACATCAAGTCCGCCGCCCTTGACAATGGAAGTCGCGATAAATGAGAACAGGTCACAATCTCCTTGCCCCGTCACCATAGTTTCCACAGGATATTTTGGAGGCGCAGTTTCCTGATACGTGATCTGATGCACAATCATCAATGCTCCATTTGCAAAGTCTTCATTGTCAGCGTATATCTCTCTAAGACTGGCAGCGATTGGCTGCAGAGCATATGGCGTGACGAATTTCGCGAAATCTCTCTCATTACTTAAGGCATGGCTCTTTGCAGCGTAATATTCCTGTAATGATTCGGGAACTATAACATTCAGTCTATAATGAGTAGACCCGCTGACATGTTCTAGAAGTTGATAAGAGAAACTTGAGCTGTCTGCCAAACCTTGCGGGATCAGGCTGATCAGGGTAAGCGCGATTATTAGGGACACTAGCAACTCGGACGATTTCCGATACAGTTTCATGGGAACAATAATTGCTTGCCAACTTAAAGGGTCTTATGGACTTCTGATCAATAGCAAAAATCGTTTGAACAAACAGGCCGGCTCAAAACACGCGTTGAATGTCAAGACACAGTTATCATCGCTTATCTATAACTTTCAAAGACTGCTAGTTCTTCTTTTGAACTCTGATTTTCCCGCCATTCCTTTCTATCAACTCAGAGAGCTGCATTATTGCCTTTCCTAACTTATCTTTGGCACTCTTTCCATCTTTTGATGTCATGGAGAAATGTAGCTCAATGTGCGGCATGTTCTCTTCTCCTTTCGGATGCGATTTTATGTAAACATACTCATTATCATGCATCGTGCGATCAATAAGCGGCGCCAAAGCTGACTCCATAATTTCATCAGCGAAAACACTTGCCTCAAAAAAGGTAACGTTTCCCGACTCTTTTCTTAACAGGGGAACAACTGACTCTTCAAATATTGCCTCCATCTCAGATGGAACACCGGGCAGCGCAATCAAAACGGTTCTGTCCATTTCAACCAAAACTGCTGGCGCTGTTCCAACCGGATTGTTTAATGGCTTCGCTTCCTTAGGCAATCTCGCCATTTTTACTCTGGGCGGCGTTAACTCCACTTTTTCAAGCCGTCCCTCTTTTGCGAGGGCCTCATACTTTTCTCTAATCATTCCCAGAGCCTTATCGTTAACCTCAACTTCTCTCTTCAATGCTTTCGCGATTCCCTCAAGAGTTTTGTCGTCAAAAGTTGGGCCAAGCCCACCTGTTGTGACAACAAACTGAGGCTTCCGCTTCAAAGCCTCCGTCACAACAGCGCTGATCTCCCCGATCTCATCGCCCACAACTGTTATTCGCTTAACCATAACTCCCAACGAAGTTGAACGTTTAGCCATCCACAGAGCGTTCGTATTCAATGTCTTTCCAATCAGCAACTCGTTGCCAACGCAGATTATCTCCATTTCTACAGCCATCTTCAATCCTCCAATCCAGAAAATATGTTTGGCTCATTCTTTTATGCTGTTTGCTGGTTTTCTGTCTGAAAAGTCGGGCGCCTCATGTCATTTTTTCTTGCTGAGCCACCATTTCAAGTATTCTTTTCTTCGTTTCTCTTGCTCGCTCTCAGCTTCGCCAATGTCAGGTCTATTCTTCTCTCTCATTTCCACAAGCTCCTGCTGAGTCACAGAGAGCCCACAACTTTTGCAGACATAGTGTTTCGTAGATATGATGTATTGCATTTCGCCGCCGCATTCAGGACAATATGGCATTTCTTTCGCTCCATTCTGCCTTTTAGAAGTTGATACGCTTTGTGAAATAGCTTTCGCTCAAGTATAATGTGGATCGATAGTAATCATGTGATGAAGTTCCGCAATCCTGCCCTTTTTGCCATCTGTAAAGCTTCATCAATCTCGTTATTTGTGAGCCTTCTCCTTATTTCCGAAATTTCGCCTGCTCTCCATTCTGGTCTATATTGAAACATGATGTTAACTCTTGTTTCCGAACCCAGATTTGCCGCTATCCAATCTATAATTGGTTTTGTGCAGCATCCATTATGGCTTGGCAAAACTAACACACGTATTATCAGTTCACCAAATTTCCTAGCCGCCAAATGATTGCGTGTGCATACTGCCCAGTAGTTTGATGCCTCAGAGATTTTCTTAGCACATTCATCAGAACCATATTTGAAGTCCAAAAGATAAATGTCGGCAAATCCTGCCAACAGTTCAGCTGTCTCTGGACTGTAGTAACTATTTGAGTTCCAAACAATCGGAACATTAGACCTTACGTGCTTAAACGTTTCAAACCATTGCTGAAGCCAAGGAGTTGGCTCTCCACCCACCAAATTAATGTTCCGACAGCCTGCTTTGCGGAGTTCTTCAATCTCCCTTGCCAAGCTTTCCGTTTTGAAAACCTCACCAGTTTCCATCCATTGAGAAATGGTCCAGTTCTGACAATGCATGCAGCACATTGTGCAGCCCATTGTGAAAATCGTGCCAGAAGGCACCAGTTCCGGCTCTTCTCCCATATGCTCGAAAATACTTGAAACCACAATTTCTTTCCCACATCTGCAATATCCCAGTTCACCGGCGCTTCTGTTGGCACCACATTTGCGTGTGCAGAAATGGCATCTTTGAAGGATTCTGCTAGCTATCTCCGCTTTCAAGTTCAAGTAAGATCTTTGCAGTATTGGTAATTCATCTAACCTCTTGTGTCTGCCGTCTATCTGTCTTTCAAGTTCAAAAAAATCGTTTGTTGCGGAAGCATGTTTTTGCCAGAGCTCTCCAATGGAGTCGTTGCTACTGAACTCTACTGCGAGTCTCTTGGCAATCATGAATTTGGCTGGCTTTTT
>CAZHWL010000015.1:0-14669 GCA_964536035.1 uncultured Candidatus Bathyarchaeia archaeon
AATCATGCATTTTTTTGTCTTGCCGATTTTGTTGCTCATTTCCGTTTTGATGCTGGTCGTTCATCGACGAAGAAGAGTCACTCACAAATCAAGCGGCAACAATAGCGAATTACGCATCAGCAAATCCTTGGAACAGGATCGCCCACAGGTCTAGCGATTATTCTTTTGCCTCCAACAACGGTTTGCATTGCCACACCTTTAAAATTGCGTGATGCTTCACCAATGATTGCTGCCTCTTTGCCCTCTTTTGTCGATCTCAAAATCTTCAATATGTCTTCTGCCTTTTCTCTTACTGCCCCGATTATGATTTTTCCCTCATTGCCAACTTCAAAAGGATCCAACCCCAGCATTTCACATGCCACTTTAACATCGTCTCTTATCGGAACTGCATTGTCATGGAGCAATATGCCTATCCTTGATTTCTCACTGAACTCGTTCAGGGCATCCGCCAAACCGCCACGTGTTGGGTCTTTCATGGCCACAATTCCGCCTGTTTCGCCCAGCAACCGCTGTATTAGTCGATTTAAGGGTTTCACATCAGATCTTATTCCGCTCCCGAAACTCAGTCCTTCTTGAGCAGATAGAACAGCTAACCCGTGATCGCCTATTGTCCCAGACAGAATTATCCTGTCACCAGCTTGGAGGCTTGAGTCCAGAATCCAGCGAGCTTTGAAACTGGGTCTGAACTTCTTGACAACTTTAAGGTTGTTCTCCAGAGATTCCGTCCTTCTACCTATTCCGGAAGTGTTTATCACACATCCGCCCAATGCTCCCTTTTCAACAACTTTGGTGTCACCAGTAACAATGTGCACATCGGCTTCTTTGCATGTCTGTTGCATGCTGTGCAAGATCCTGTCAAGATCCTTTATGGGCAGGCCTTCTTCCAAAATAAGCCCACACGTTAGAGCATAGGGCTCAGCGCCTACAGCCGCAAGGTCATTCACAGTGCCTGAAACTGCTAAACGTCCGATGTCTCCTCCTGGAAAGAAAATAGGCTTAACCACATGAGAGTCGCTCTTGAGAGCTATGTCTCCGATGACGGCTGCATCATCCATAGCTTCAAGTGGAACATCTATCTTGTTTGCTCCACCAAAATACTTCACAACGTGATCCCTAACCAGATCATGCATGACTCTTCCGCCCGCACCATGTAACATCGTGATGTGTTCATGACTAGAGACCAAATCTATACCTGCCTTTTTTGGTTATGAATACCCTAACGCGAAAAGCTAGACATAAACGCATCGTAAACAACAGTTCAAGTCAATCAATTTTAAAAGCCAAAACTGCTCACTCGCTAACCATGAAAGAAGCATATGGATACATTCTGATAGTTGCCGCGTCAATAATATGGGGAACAATGGGCATTTTTGGAACTATGGCTTTCGAATACGGCATTGACCCAGTGACGTTGACGACGTTAAGAATCCTCATCTCATCAAGCACAATGTTGATTCCAATAGCCCTGTTCAAGAGAGAGCTTCTCAAAGTTGAGAGAAAGGATTTGCCGTTGCTCTTGATTTTCGGGATTCTTGCAGTCGCCTTTCAAAGAATAGCCTATTTCTTCACTGTTGATTTTACCACACCGACGACGGCTGCTGTTCTTTTCTACACGTATCCTGCTTTCGTCACGATATATGCTGCAGTCTTTCTCAGAGAAAAAATCACTTTCACAACCGTATTTGCCATAATCTTGGCGTTTCTTGGCTCTGTGTTGGTTGTAAGAGCTTATGAATCATCGTGGCTTAGTCTAGGAATATCTGGATTTGCTTTTGGAATTTTGACAAGCGTTTTGTTTGCCCTTTACTTTGTTCTGACAAAGAAACTGCGGAACCGTTACACAAACTGGACACTGCTGCTCTATGGTGACGGTATAGGTGCAATAGCTTTGGCTCCTGTGCTTTTTCTTTCATTTCCCAAAATGGCCTTCTATTCTCAGCAGCTTTGGGTGCTTATTTTAGTAATAGCATGGTTTCCTTCTCTTATTGCATATCTTCTCTTTTCACACGCGCTCAAGTATGTTGAATCTTCAAAGGGAAGTGTGCTTTCAGTCATGGAACCTCTGTCAGCAAGCCTTTTTTCGTCAATGTTCCTTGGAGAGAGATTCGAGACATTGCAGATATTAGGTGTAGTGCTTGCTTTAGGCGGAATAGTCCTGTTGTTTTACCAGCAAAAAACAAACAGAATAACACGGCTAAATAGTGAGACATAACGCTCTTGGCACAAGACACATAGATGTCGCCAAACTAATTTCTTTTGCAAATTCTCAAATTCATGCGATAGAATTACGTGGAAACTTGCTTAACGCGAAATGATTTACTAAGAAAAGCAGAACAAGTTGAAAGCATTCAAGATAACGGAAAGCCATATAAATCGCCTTGTTGCTGTTCAATTGCACAGTTGGAGAGAGTACACAGTGCCAAAATGGGGATACTCCATTACAGAGGAAGAACTGGATCCGGAAAAAACCGTGAAGGCAAGCGCACGAGAGATTAGAGTATCCCATAAACACGCTAGAGAGGTATGCAGAACTATCAAAGGAATGATGCTTAACAAGGCAAAGCAGTACCTTCGAGATGTCATGGCCAAGAAGAAACCAGTTCCGTACAAGAGGTTCACGAAGAAACTTGGTCACCGCCATGGACTGGAAAAAGCCTTCGTAGGAAAATATCCAGTCAAAACCTCCAAACACATTCTTAAACTGCTCGAAGGCGCAGAAGCCAACGCAGAGAACAAAGGCTTGGACACGGACAGACTTCGCATTATTCATGCAGCTGCATCTCAAGGAATGAAAATGAAACGATTCAAACCAAGAGCGCAAGGAAGAGCCACACCAAAATATGAGATCCTATGCCACATCGAGATAGCATTGGAAGAGAAGCCGGAGACTGGAGGAGAAGCATAGTGTCCATCGTCAAACACTTCGTCGTCGAATCCATAAAGAGGACAGAGATTGATGAATTTCTGCAGAACAAGCTTGAAAGAGCAGGATACGGCGGCGTAAACATATCCAAAACTCCACTTGGCACGCATATCGTGATTTATGCCATGCGCCCAGGCCTTGTAATAGGCAGAGGCGGCGAGACAATAAGAGAACTTGCAAGTGTTTTGGAAGAAAAGTTTCAGGTTCCAAATCCACAGATATCTGTTTCTGAGATTGAGATTCCAGAATTGAACGCTTATGTTGTTGGTACAAAACTTGCCTCCGCCCTTCAGAGGGGCGTGCATTTTAGACGCGCAGGTTTCTGGGCTCTTAACCAAGTTATGGAAGCTGGAGCCCTAGGCGCGGAGATTGTCATAAGCGGTAAACTGAGGACTGAGAGAGCAAGATATGAGAAATTCAAAGGCGGTTACCTGCAGAAATGCGGTGAACCTGCGCTAAGGTATCTGCGAAAAGCAGAGGTTCATGTTCAGCTGAAACCAGGAATGTTTGGCATAAGAGTCAGGATAATGCCTCCAGATGCGCAGTTCCCTGACAAGATCAAAATAGCTGAAGCGATTCCGAAGGAAGAAGAGCCACTAGAAGAGAAAACCGAAGCGCCGTCGATAGAAGAAACCAAAGATGAAACCGAAGAAACTGGACAAGCTGCAGACTCCGCGAGTGACGAGAAAAAGGAGGACGCCAAATAGATGCCGATACTGCGCCTCAAGGAAATCCGTGACATGTCGTCCGAAGAGAGGGACAAAAAACTTGGCGAACTGAGAACAGAACTTGTAAGACTGAGAACAATGATTGGAGCCGGCGGAACTGTAGAAAATCCCGCAAGAGTAAAAGGACTCCGCAAGACCGTAGCCCAAATCTTGACTGTGGAAAACGAAGAGAAACTTGGACTTGTCAAGAAGAAGCAAAAAGAGAAGCCCAAAGAAGAACAAAAAGAGAAAAGGAAAGAGAAGAAGAGGGAGAAGAAAAAGCAATGAAAGTAACGCCCAACATAGTTCGCCATGAATTTATCGGGGCGGAGGCAAAAATCGCTGAGAGTAAACATTCCAGTTATGAAAGGATTTCTGGTAAAGTAATAGATGAAACACGGAACACGTTCACAATATTGACTAAGGGCAAGAGAAAGAATGTTGAAAAAGAATCTGCCCTTTTTCATTTCAAATTTGACGATGGCACAACGGTCGAAATCGACGGCAAGTTGCTCGTTGGAAGACCTGAAGACCGTTTGAAGAAGAGTATCAGGAGATTATGGTAATGTCGCTTACATTCAAGAAACCCAAGAAAACATGTGAAGACAGAAACTGCCCGTTCCATGGAGAACTTCCAGTTCGCGGCCGCATACTTGAAGGCGTTGTTGTAAGCGCAAAGATGGATAAGACTGTTGTAGTTGAGCGTAACTACCTTCAATATGTCTCAAAATTCATGAAGTACGAAAGAAGACGTAGTCGTATTCCTTCACACAACTCTCCGTGCATTGATGCACAAGAAGGCGATCGCGTCACCATTGCCGAGTGTCGCCCTCTAAGTAAAACTGTTTCATTTGTGGTTGTGGAAAAGCTGGAGGAGAAGTGAAGTGGCGGCTAAAGCGAAGCAAAGAGGGCCCGGCACAAAAGGAATGGCCACGCAGGGGCCGAAGGTTGCTAGAGGATTGGTTCCTGGCTCAATGTTGAAATGTGCTGACAATACTGGCGCTAGGGCTCTTCGACTCGTGCAAGTCATGGGATACAAGGGAAGGTTGAGGCGTTATCCCTCAGCGGCAGTGGGTGACAGAATAACTCTTTCCGTCAGACAAGGAACCCCTGACATGAGGAAGAAAATGTTCCAAGGAATTATCGTTAGACAAAGAAGGCCCTACAGAAGAATCGATGGCGTATGGGTACAGTTTGAAGATAACGCAGCAGTGATAATCACCCCGGAAGGAGAAATGAAAGGTTCAGAAATACGCGGACCCGTGGCAAAAGAGGCTGCAGAAAGATGGCCAAGAATAGCAAGCGCTTCTAGCATAATCGTGTAAGCGAAGGAATGGAGAATGCAAGCATTGAAACCGATAACGAAGCCAACGAAACAGAGAAAAATGCTCTTCCAAGCACCAGATCACATTCGCTACAAGTTTTTCGCTGCACCATTGTCACCGCAACTAAAGAAATCCCACAAGGTGAAGACAATCCCTGTGAGAAGCGGCGACACAGTTCGCATTATGCGAGGAGACCACAAAGGATTCGAAGGAAAGATCACACGAGTAGATCGCAAGAAATACCGAATATATGTTGAAGGATTAACGCGTGAAAAAGTTGACGGCACCGCAATCTTTGTGCCTGTCCACCCTTCCAAAGTAATGATAACAAACTTGAATCTTGATGACAAGTGGCGAAAGAAAATCTTGGAACGCAAGAAAACAACCGTAGAAAAGGCAGAAATTACGCCTGAAAAACCATCAAAGCCAGTTATCGAAACCAAACCCGAAATCACAGAAGAAAAACCAAAGATAACTGAAAAACCAAAGGAGAAAAAGCCAAGAGCAAAAAGAAAGACAGCCGAGCCCGCTGCAGCCAAAACTGAGAAGGAAAAGACAGAGAAAGAAGAAGAAAAACCGAAACCAAAAAAACCAAGAGCAAAAAGAAAGACGACAAAGAAAGCTGAAGGAGGAGCCTAAAGTTGGGAAGAAAAGGAGCATCCACAGGTCTGAAACGCAAACCAGCACCAAGATTTTGGCAAATTCACAAGAAAGAGTACACTTGGGTCGTAAAGCCCTCATGCGGACCGCACACAAGTGAAAACTGCTTACCACTAGCAGTGGTGTTGCGAGATTATCTCGGATTTGCAAAGACAAGAAAAGAGGCCAAAACAATAGTTTCGCAAGGAAGAATACTCGTTGACGGAAACGTGCAGCGCGAAGATGATTTTCCTGTAGGTTTAGCTGATGTTATTTCAATACCTGATGTGAACAAGAGCTTCCGGGTACTGCCCTCTGCAAAAGGCCTCATTCTTCAACCAATTGAGAAAGAAGAGGCAAGCTTCAAGCTTTGCAGAATAGAAAACAAGAAAGTGATAAAGAAGGGGAATATTCAGGTCAGTCTTCATGATGGCTCAAATGTACTTGTAAAAGTAACTGATCCGAAAAATCCGCAGGAAGATGTCCACGTGGCTCTTGACACAGTGAAGGTCAGCCTCCCAGATAAGCAGATCCTTGAAACCGTGAAAATGAAGGAAAAGAATTTTGCAATTATCACAGGCGGAAAGAACATCGGAAAGTATGGAAAGATAGTTGAAATCGAAAAAGTATCTGGCAAAAAGCGAAGAAGCGCTTTGGCAACGATTGAAGACGAGAAAGGCAACCGTTACCAGACGATTCTGGACTTTGTTTTCGCCACAGGCGAAGCTCAATCACTAATATCATTACCGGAGGTCGCCTAGAATGTCTGAAGACGAGATCCATAAAAAGTGGGAAGACCACCCGATGCTGAAGCCGGAAATAGAAAAGGTTGTTGTCAACCTCTGCGTCGGAAAATCTGGTGAACCTCTTGAGAAAGCAGTTAAAGTTCTGAAAGAGATAACAGATCACGTTCCATGCAAGAGAAAAGCCAAGCAAAGCATAAGAGATTTCGGAATTAGGAAAGGCGAACCAATAGCTTGCATAGTCACCCTGAGAAGGCAGAACGCCATAGACTTTCTCAACAAAGTCCTTCCAGTTGTCGACAAAAAGATATCTGGAAAAAGCTTCGACAAAAATGGAAGCTTCTCCTTCGGAATAAAAGAACACATCGAGATTCAAGGCGTGAAATACGACCCTGACACAGGCATCTTTGGAATGGACGTTAACGTAGCCATGATTCGTCCTGGCTATCGCGTAAAGAACAAAAGAAGGGAAAAAGCGAAGATCGGTTCAAAGCATCTTCTGACGCCAGAAGAGTCCATGGTGTACATCAAGGACACTTTGGGAGTTGAAATCGTATAAGAGGACTGGCCTATGGGCAAGCAAAAACCTAAGAAAGAAAGAAAATTCGGCAAAGGATCCAGACCATGCAGCAGATGCGGTTCTTACGGCCCAATTATTCGACGTTACAATTTATATTTATGTCGGCAATGCTTTAGGGAAGTAGCCAAGAAGATTGGATTCAAAAAATATGAGTAATGAGGAAAAAAACGATGGACACATTGGCGAACGGTCTGACTACAATAATAAACAACGAGATGCGCAACAAACGCGAATGCATAATTAGCCCTGCGTCCAAACTTCTGGGCAGAGTTTTAAGGATCATACAGTTGAACGGCTACATCGGAGAGTTCGAATTTGTGGATGATGGTCGTTCAGGAAAGTTCAAAGTTCAGCTCTTGGGAAGAATAAACAAGTGTGGAGCCGTTAGACCACGTTACTCAGTGAAAATAGACGGATTTGAAGAATGGGAAAAGAAGATCCTGCCGTCGAGAGAAGTGGGCACAATAGTTGTTTCAACACCCAGAGGGGTATTGTCTCACAAAGAAGCAAAAGAAAAACGCCTCGGAGGAAAGCTGCTAGCGTTCGTATACTAGGCAGAGGGATCTTTTAATGCGGGCAATAGAAGTCTCAAGAACCATTCAAATTCCAGATGATGTTGAAGCAACATTGGACGGACTAAAAATAACTGTAAAAGGAACAAAAGGAACATTAACCCGCGATTTTAGCCATGCTCCCATCTCAATGGAGATCAACGACAAAACCCTCCGCATTTGGGCTGAATGGCCACGAAAGAAAGAAGCCTCACTTGTGGGAACAATCCATTCACATGTGCAGAATATGATAACAGGAGTGAAAAAAGGTTTCACATACAAGCTTAAGGTAGTCTTCTCTCACTTTCCAATAACCGTCAAAGTCCAAGACAAGAAGGTTTTGATTGAAAACTTTACAGGAGAACGTAGCCCAAGAAAAGCTAAGATAATGGGCAACACGAAAGTCAAGATTCTGCCTGATGACATAATTATTCAAGACCTCGACCTGGAAAGCGTCAGCCAGACAGCCGCCAACATTGAGCAAGCAACCAAAGTCAAACGGAAAGATCCGAGAATATTCTTAGACGGTTTGTACGTATATGAACGAACTGAGGGAATGGAAGGATGACTGAGCAAGGCACAAGGATTTCTGATAAAAGCTTGCGTCTGAAAAGACGACTGAAGCAGAGAAAGCCAAAGTTTGTCAGGCCGGAGAGCTGGCGATATGTGCGTCTCAAGGAGAATTGGCGCAGACCCCGCGGCTTGGATCACAAGGTAAGATTGAAATATGATGGCTGGCCGCCTGGCGCTGGAATTGGATACAGGAGTCCAAAATCAACTAGAGGAATCCATCCATCTGGGTATCAGGAAGTATTAGTCTACACGATTGAAGACCTCAAAACCATAAATCCCAAGATTCAGGTCATACGTATTGCACATACAGTTGGCAAGAGAAAAAAGGCTAGAATTCTTGCCGAGGCAAAAAAGAAACGAGTAAGAGTTTTGAACGTCAAAGAAGCGAAGGGAGCAGTCAAAGAGGAAGAAGAGCCAGCCCAAGAGAAACTTGAGAAAGAAGAAATCAAAGAGGAAGCTGAAGAGTCCAAGAAGGCTGAGAGAAAACCTGCAAAACGTAAAAAGAGGACAGAAAAGCAATGACTGATCTGAAAAGCCAAAGGCGTCTAGCCGCGCAGATTCTGAAAGTGGGTCAAAACCGTGTTTGGATAAACCCTGAGAGAACAGACGACGCTGAATCAGCGATAACACGGGAAGAAGTCAAAAAGCTAATTCATGAAGGCGTGATCAACGCGCGACCAGAAAAAGGAGTGAGCCGCGCGAGAGCACGAATTCTTCATGCAAAGAGAAAAGAAGGATTGCGAAGCGGATCAGGAAGCCGAACTGGCGGACCGCGAGCTAGGATCTCCCAGAAGGAAGCGTGGATGAGCAAAATCCGCGCTCTAAGAAAGAGACTTCGCGAGTTGAAAGCCAAGAAGATTATAGCTGAAACCGCATACCAAGGACTATATAGAATGGCTGGCAGCGGAAGGTTTACTTCAGTTGCAGACTTGGAACGTTACTTGAAAGCGCATGAACTCTGGAGGAAACGGTAAATGGGTAAGGGTTCACGATACTGCGCTCCATACAGGCGAAGAAAAGAAGGAAAGACTGATTACCAAGCAAGAAAGGCTCTCATACTTTCTGGAAAACCCAGACTGGTAGTTCGTGGCACTCTCAAAAACATAAGCGCTCAGATAGCTATTGCGAAATCGGAAGGAGACAATGTTTTAGTTTCGGCGCACAGCCGCGAGTTGAAAGATTTTGGCTGGAAGGTTGCCCGAGGAAATGTGTCCGCCGCCTACTTAACTGGACTCTTGTGCGGTTTGAAAGCGAAGGCTAAAGGAATCGAGGAATCAATTCTTGACATCGGATTGCATGCCCCTTCGAAGGGCGCAAGAATCTTCGCCACATTGAAAGGAGTATTGGACGCTGGAATGGACGTTCCACATAGTGAAGAGAAACTGCCTGATGAAAAAAGAATCAAGGGCGAGCACATCGCTCAGTTGGCGAAGAGTCTATCTTCAAACCCCGAGCAGTATCAGGCTAGATTTTCAAAGTATTTAGAGCAAAAGATTCCACCTGAGAATCTTTCTGATAGCTTCACAGAAGTGAAGAAGAATATTGTTGCCGCGTTCAAAAGCGGAGGTAAAAAAGCTTGAGACGTCAAGGTCATCGAAGAGGTAGAGAAAGAGAATCAACACAGAACTTGGAACATTGGGTTCCTAAGACACGTCTCGGAAAAATGATTCAAGAGGGCAGAATTACTTCGATTGAAGAGATTTTCATGAGCGGTTTGCAGTTGCGCGAACCACAGATCGTTGATTCTCTGCTTCCAGATTTGCAGGAAGAGGTCATAAACATCAATCTTGTTCAGAAACAAACTGACGCAGGCGAGAAATCACGATTCAAAGCCATAGTTGCTGTTGGCAACAGAGACGGCTACATAGGTTTAGGATCTGGAAAGGCAAGTCAAGTTCGAAACGCTATCGAGAAAGCTGCAGCCGACGCCCGATTGAAAATTGTGCCCGTGAGACGAGGATGCGGAAGCTGGGAATGCGGATGCGGCAAACATCACTCAATACCCTACAAGATTGAAGGAAAATGCGGTAGCGTGCGGCTAGACGTCATCCCTGGACCACGAGGCTTAGGCTTAGTTGCGAGCGAAGTGGCCAAGGTCATTTTGGGTTTGGCTGGAATAAAGGATTGCTGGACAAGAAGTTTTGGTTCAACAAGAACCGTGCCGTCTTTTGCCTACGCCGTGTTTGACGCCTTGAAGAAAACTTACAGTCTCATAACACCGACGGATTGGGTGGCATAGTTGGCTGAAAAAACTAAAGGCACAAAATGCTTTGTGGCTGTTAGAATTCGCGGGACAGTGAGTGCCCACCGTGAAGCCAGAGAGACTCTGAAGCAAATGCATTTGACAAGAAACAACTATGCCGTTTTGATAGATGATAGGCCCGCGTTTATCGGAATGCTGAGGGCTGTGCAGAGTTACATAACATGGGGCGACGTTTCCAAAGAATGTGTTGGCATGATGCTTCATGAGAGAGGAAGACTTGCAGGAAACAGGAAACTGAGTGAAGAGTATTTGAAGAAAGCTGGTTACAAGTCGCTCGAAGAGCTTGCAGAAAAAATCCATAAATGCGCTGTAATGTATCAGAAGCTGCCTGGTATACAACCAGTATTCAGGTTACGGCCGCCTACCAAAGGCTTCAAAGGCAACATAAAAAAGAGCTATAGAGCCAGAGGCGAACTTGGATACCGCGGAGAAGACATAAACGAACTTGTGAAGCGGATGACTTGACTTATCGTTTTTGACATCTTTTTTGGCGATACGTTTTATAGCTACTTTTCAGATGCTTTTGTATTCTGGGGGAGGAAGAGTTGAGCGCAAAGTGGCGGCGAAGCAGAAGAAATTCACACCGATTTAGCATTTTCAAAGCCTTCAGCAAAGCCAAAAAAAAGATTGTTTCCAGCAAGTCGAGCAAAGAATCTAGAACTAGGAAGCAAGTCTATCTGAGCAGGTTTAAACTCCCTAAAACTCATGCGGAGAAGAAATTGAAGGAGTTGGAGCCTCTTATAGACATTCTAGAGGAAAGAGATGATGTTATAATCGTAGCAGAACTCGCAGGTTTCAACAATGAAGATTTAAGAATCCATGCGAAGAACCAACGTTTGACTCTGTCAGCGGAGGCTTCCGACAGAAAATACTATAAAAGTTTAAATCTTCCTAAGAGAGTGATTCCAAGCACTATGCGCTCAAGATATAAGAATGGCGTCCTTGAGATACAGTTGAAGAAGGCAGCTGAGGAAAAGGCCATAGATAAGGTAGCTGGTTAAAATGCCGCACAGATTGAGGAAAAGCAGAAAAAACCGTGGTACAAGAACTTGCGGATACGGAAAAGTAGGCCAGCATAGAGATCAAGGAGCAAAGCCTGAAAGAAAGGCTGGGCGGCACAAACATAAATGGTCATATGTAATAAGATATTTACCGAATTATTTTGGTAAAAGAGGGTTCACTTCTCCGAAAAGTTTGAGACAAAAAGTCAGAATCATAAACGTTGGAAAGCTGGAGGAAATAGCTGCAAATATTCCCGAGGCAAAAGAGAAAGAAAATGTTTTTGTGGATTTGGATAGTCTTGGTTACACTAAGCTTCTTGGCACAGGAGAAATCAGGAAGCCTCTAACAGTCAAAGTGACATTCTGCTCAAAGTCCGCATCCGAAAAGATAAAAGCTGCGGGCGGCGAAATCCTAGCAGAAGCTGAAGAAAAGGGAGAGTAGCTGTTAGCCCATGGCTGGACGATTCCTTAGCTTATTCAAACCTATTGCAAGAATACTTCCTGAAATCAAAACCCCAGAACGCAGGGTCAGGTTTAACGAGAAACTATTCTGGACAGCGCTCGCGCTGATAATATATTTGATAATGTCCGAAATTCCGCTCTACGGCATTGGAAAGAGCCCGCTGGGAGAACTTGCGGCATTAAGAATAATTTTTGCTTCTAACCGCGGAAGCCTAATGGAACTCGGCATAGGCCCAATAGTTACGGCAGGTCTCATCCTGCAGCTTCTGGTGGGTTCCGCGATGATACAATGCAACATGTCAAATCCTGAAGACAGAAGCCTTTTCACTTCAGCAAGCAAAGTTTTCTCGATTTTGCTTACAGGCGTTCAAGCCGCAGCCTACATAATTGGAGGAATGTATGGACCTGGCCTTCCAGGCACAATATCAATAGTAATATTTCTGCAGTTGATTTCAGCAGGAATCATCGTCATGCTACTTGACGAGCTCGTGCAAAAAGGATGGGGTTTCGGTAGCGGAATCAGTCTATTCATTATGGCAGGTGTGGCTCAGCATATTTTCTGGCAGAGTTTCTCTCCTGTACCTGCTGTTGGAGAAACTCGGGGCTACGGTTTCTTTGTGGCATTGGGCCAAGTCCTGTCTTCCGGGCAACCCGTATCATTGATGTGGCTTAGAAACAACTCAGCTCCGGAAACACTGATTTTCAACCCACAGAATCCATCAATGCTTGGGCTCATAGCAACGATTGTAGCTTTCTTAATCATCATTTACTTGGAAGGAGTGAGAGTTGAGTTACCCATGTCATATGCTGGGTACAAAGGCTACCGAAGCCGATACCCAATCAAGCTTCTGTACGTCTCAAACTTGCCAGTAATCTTTGCATCAGCTCTCTTTGCCAACGTTTATTTCTTCTCGCAGCTGTTCTGGAGCATGAATGGCCAACATACTCCTGGACAGAACCTGTGGCTTGACCTCTTGGGGCAGTTCAAGACAACAGCTGCTACGGAAACCACGGCCGCAAGTACCCAACCTGTCGGTGGTTTGGTCTATTTTGTCACAGCTCCACGCAACTTCATAGATGTCATGGACGCGCCTCTCAGAGCATTCGTGTATCTGGCAATACTGATCGCCTTCTGCGTGATCTTCTCATTCACGTGGCTTGAAGTCGGCGGACTGGGACCATCAAAAGTCGCCAATCAACTAGTAAGTTCCGGCATGCAGATCCCTGGATACAGACGGTCCGAAAAAGCCGTTGAATCCATCCTGAATCGCTACATTCCAGCTGTAACCATCCTCGGCGGCATCGCCGTTGGACTAGTAGCGGGAGTATCTGACTTCTTTGGAGTATATGGTTCAGGAATGGGCATCTTGCTCTCAGTCGGCATAATCTACCAGTATTACGAGATTCTCGTAAAGGAACGGGCGGCTGAAACAATCCCTGCCTTCAGGCGCATATTCGGAGAATAGTCCATATGAGCACAAAGGCGACTGGGTTCGAGTCTCCAGTGACTAGAATAATCAAAGTTCCAAAGCATTTGGAATCTTTATATCTGGAACTGCAGAATGTATGAACAGCTTAGGGGGATAAAACAGAGATGGACTTTCCGCCAACCACTATACCGCTTTCCACACTTTTCATGTTCTTGCTGGCTCTTGCTATATCTCTGCTTACTTCGCTCGTGAATCGTCTTCTCACGAATCCCGAACAATCTAAGGCTTCGCGAAAAGAAATAGCAGAATGGCAAGCTGAACTGAAAGCAGCACAGCGAAGCGGAGACAAGAAAGCAACAGAAAGGCTCATGAAGAAGCAGAAGCAGATCTTTCAACTCCAGTCGAAGATGACTTGGCAATCAATGAAAGTCTCACTGATATTCATAGTTCCTTTGTTCCTAATTTGGCAGTTCCTCGGCACAATTTTTTCTGGCCACATCGTTGCCTACCTGCCTGGCGTAGGCCCCGATCTTTCACTAGTCGTCATATACTTTTCCTCCCTCATCTGGTGGTACCTCCTCTGCTCCATGCTTTTCGGTACAATCTTCTCACATGTGTTTGGAATAATCGAGGTGAGTGAGTAAAATGCCAAGACCAAGCAAACGAACAAGAAGCAGAAAACCAGTTAGCAAAAGCCTTCCAGGCAGCGGCAATACTGTGCACTACAAAGAAAAAGGTAACACTGCCCAGCTTTGCTTTATTTGTGGACAACAACTGGGAGGAGTTAAGCAAGCAATTCCTTCGCAGACAAGCAAAATTAACCGAACTAGGAGACGAGTCTGGCGCCCTTATGGCGGCCAACTGTGCCACAACTGCCTCAAAAACAGCCTCAGAATCGCCGCTAGACATGTCTAGAGCATGATATTTTGAGGCTTGCAAATGACTAAATCCAAGAGAACGAAGAATCGTTCTCAAGAATCATTGATCATTTGCATCTGTGGCATGGCTGGAAGTGGAAAAAGCACAGTCGCAAAGCAGATCGCTCAAAAATTTAACCTCCAGTACCTGTCAGGCGGCGACGCATTGAAAGCCATGGCCATGGAAGAAGGCTACAAGAACATTGAACGCGGATGGTGGGAAAGTGCCGAAGGTCTGCGATTCTTGGAGAAGAGAAACAGAAATCCCGAGTTTGACAAGGAAATTGACGAGAAATTCCTAGAATTAGCTCAACATGGAAACGTTGTTTTGGACAGTTGGACCATGCCCTGGCTTCTCAAAGGAGGGTTCAAAGTATGGTTAGAAGCCTCAACCGAAGTTCGGGCCAAGAGAATCGCCCATCGAGACGGCACAAGCTTCGAAGAAGCTCTCACCGCATTAAAAAGCAAAGAGGCTCAGACAAAAAACATTTACAAGAAACTGTACGGCTTTGGACTAGGAGAGGACCTCACTCCGTTCCACCTGATCTTGGATAC